>NZ_JAUZVK010000009.1:0-200040 GCF_031844505.1 Gordonia sp. AC31 | reverse complement strand
AACCTCTTCACGCACTGTGTCGAGCGCGTATCGGAGGGACAAGCCGAATACGTCCTCGAGAACGACGGCCACGCGGCGAGACCTCCCGTCCAGTTCGACGACCGATACACCGTCGGTTCGCTGATAGGTGCGTCCTTCGTACTCGATCGGGGGGTGATGGGTTGTATAGTCCTCGGCATATGAGGCAGCTAGTAGGTCTGGAAATCGTCTGCGCAGGACGTTAAGGACGACGCCGCCAAGGGCCTTGATCGCACCCGCCGCAGCCTCGTCGGCTACGTCAGCCGCGGTGATTGCAAGGAGAACCTTAGTGATGTGGGTGTCTCGACGGAACCGGTCGAGGTTGCGCTGAACTGTCTCCGCTCTACTCCTCGCGCGTTTGAGTTGCGATTCGACGCGCGGCGCGTGCTGGTACACCTCATTGGCCTTTTCCTGATTGCAGGGCCCGCAGATCGGGGCAAGGTTTTCCACCGCGTCGAGGTCGAACGCAGTTGTGGCAGCCTCTCGCGGTCGCCCGGGAACGATATGGTCGATCTGCAGCTCACGAAACAGCTTTGGCGTGCGACACCAGTAGCACTTGCTGCCCCATGCCTCGGTGAGGGCGAGCAGCAGGAGTCAGTTGTGATCGCTGGAGGTGTTCGAGTACCTGGCGTCGATTGGGTTCATAGGCGGTCGGCATTCGGGCGGCGAGCGCCCGTCACGGTGCGGGACCTGACCAGCGTGTGTGGCAGCACACAGTCAATTTACCTTGGGGCGGAGTGCCACGGCCCGCAGTCAACGAAGAATCCAAGGGTTCAGTCCGCCGTGTCGATAACGGGCCTGGCCTCATGAATCCAGCCACTCCCCATCATCGGGTATCCCCGAACTCTCAACGGGCTCAGCGCACTCGACGAGATGGCTCCGGCCGCCACCGGCCAATAGCGAACTAGGATCCGAGGACCAACTCTGCTCGTACGGGCAGATCGCATCGTGCCTACTACGGCACCGAGTGCAGACGCGGAGCCCTGGTTCGACGTTTCGGACTGTCCGAGGATCGGCTATTCCACAGGTGACCGACATACAACCCGGAATACGACACCATCCCCGGAATCGGTACGACAGCATTGGCGGAATCCGACATTGTGCCCGGAACCAGAAAACATCAGCCGACATCGAAGCCCGGAATAACGGATTGGCCGACAATGACGCCGACACCGAGTCCGGAAACCGACAACTTTCGCCGGAACCTACAGGTCGTCGTGGTGATGTGCGTTCCTACCCCCGCGCCATGTCCACGAACCGGCTCAGATGTAGCTGGTGCGCAACGGTAATGGTGGCAGTGGGCCCGTTACGGTGCTTGCCGACGATGATGTCGGCCTCGCCGGCGCGCGGGTCGTCGCGCTCGATGGAGTCGGGGCGGTGCAGCAGGATGACCATGTCGGCGTCCTGCTCCAGCGAGCCGGACTCACGGAGATCCGACACCTGGGGCTTCTTGTCGGTACGTTGCTCGGGACCACGGTTGAGCTGACTGATCGCGATCACCGGGACCTCGAGTTCCTTCGCCAGCAGCTTCAACTGACGGGAGAACTCCGACACCTCCTGCTGGCGGGACTCGACCTTCTTACCCGACGTCATCAGCTGCATGTAGTCCACCGCAACGACTTTCAGGTCGTGCCGCTGCTTGAGACGGCGCGCCTTGGCGCGGATCTCCATCATCGTGAGGTTGGGTGAGTCGTCGATGAAGAACGGCGCCTCGGAGATCTCCCCCATTCGACGTGCGAGCCGTGTCCAGTCGTCGTCGCTCATCGTGCCGGCACGCATGTCGGCGAGCTTGATCTTCGCCTCCGCCGACAGCAGGCGCATGACGATCTCAGTCTTGCTCATCTCCAGCGAGAACATGGCGGCGGTCAGGCCGTGTCCGATGGCCGCAGATCGCAGGAAGTCCATCGCCAGCGTCGAATTGTGCGTCGGGACCATCGCTTCACCCGCGAGATACAGGTGGTCGGCGTTGTCGACCTGCACGCAGCGCACCGGGACCGGATCGACGGGGCGAACGGCGACGACGCGTCGGACACCGGCCCGACGACGCAGCTCCTTGTGCCGAATCGCCTTGTGGTGCACGGTGAACACGTCTTCATCGGCGTCGACGCGCAACCAGCCCGTGGCCGACCGCTTGTAGTTGAAACCGAGGCCGGCCACGAGGTCGGCGACGACCGCCGTCATGTGCCGCGTCGCGGCGGGCACGGTGATCCAGCCGTCGTCGTCCACCGACGCGCGGGCATCCAGCAACCCCGCGAGCAGGGCACGACGCTGCGCGATCGAACCACGGAGATACTCGTACGGAATCCGGCCACCGAGGTCCGCCATCAGCGTCATGACGTCGACCGGGCCCTCCGCGTCGATGCGCATGCTGATCTCGGGATCGTCGAAGGCCATCCCGGCCAGCGCCGCCACCGTGTACGGGCCGTACGCGAACCGCTTGCGCGGCAACTCGAGCGGCGCGGTGTTGCGCACGACCGCGCAGCCGACGTGCGCCCGCAGACCGGCGGTGGTGATGACCCGCCGCTCGCCGTCGATCTCGGCCGCCCACTGGTGTTGCTCGTCGGCGACGATCGTCGCGCCGTCGTTGAATTCGATCTCGTAGCAGGGACGTTCGGTCATCACCTCGGTGGCGGCGACGACCCGGGTGGGCCGGCCGTGTGCATCGAGCAGGAGATCGCCGACCCCGACCTTGCCCATCGTGGTCCAGCCGGTGGGCGTCGGCAGCGGGGTGTCGAGCGCGAGCGCTTTGCCGACACCCGGACGCGCGGCGACGATGATCATCTGCCCGGGGTGCAGCCCGTTGGTGAGCTTGTCGAAATCGGCGAAGCCGGTCGGGACACCCAGCGAGATGCCGCCTCGCGACGCGATGGAGTCGATCTCGTCCATCGTCGGCTGCAAGAGATCCTCGAGCGGGACATAGTCCTCGGCGGTGCGCTTCTCGGTGACCTCGTACACCTCGGCCTGGGCGCGGTCGACCACCTCGGCGACATCCTGCCCGTCAGCGCCGGCGTAGCCGTACTGGACGATGCGCGTGCCGGCCTCCACGAGTCGACGCAGCAACGCCTTCTCGGCGACGATCTCGGCGTAGTAGCCGGCGTTCGCCGCGGTGGGCACCGTGGAGATCAGCGTGTGCAGGTACGGCGCACCACCGATGCGCTTGAGCTCGCCCGCCCGCTCGAGTTCCGCGGCGACCGTCACCGCGTCGGCGGGCTCGCCTTTCGAGTACAGGGTGAGGATCGCCTCGAAGACCGCCTGATGGGCCGGACGGTAGAAGTCGCCGGTGCGGATCTTCTCGACGACGTCGGCGACCGCGTCCTTGGACAACAACATGCCACCGAGCACCGATTGCTCGGCGGCGAGGTCCTGCGGGGGCTGCCTACCGAAGTCCTCGGCAGGGATCTCGTCTTCCCGGCCTCGCCCACCGGCAGCGGGGCCGCGCCCGCGGTCATCCACAACAGCCACGCGTGTCAAACCTCTCGCAACGTTCGATCCCACCCGACATCGAATGAGTACGACCCTGAGTCTGGTGTCGGCCCCGGTAGGCCACGTCGCGAGTCCCCGGTGTCGACGTCGTGTTCTGGTCAGTCTCTTCCTATCGGGTGGCACCGACAGCGAAGTGTCGTGTGCGCCGAGACGGACGGAGACGCTGAGGCGTGACACTAGGACGTCTGCGACCGCTACTCAAACCGACCTGTTGACGGATCTGGGGAACACTTGTGGACGGTGTGTGAGTTGCGCGGGGACGAGTTGTGCAGCCTTTGTGGACAACCTGAGGAATCAGGGTGTGAACAACCCTGTTTGCGCAGGTCAGCGCCATCACTAATTTCCACAATCAAGTAATTGGAAATCCTTTGTACTTCTTCGGCGCGTCGTCTTGCGGGCGTGTTGCGGACACCTGTTCAACTCCCCATGGCGAATATTCGGGTGAACATCCGGTGTGGTCTGCGTTACACCTGGCCAGACGGGCCGGGCAACGCCGGTTCGCACGATTCTGCGGCGATCGCCGACGACGTCCCCACGGGTGTGATGCAATGACGATCGTGTCGAGGTTGGGGTTGAGGTCCGTCGTCGTCCGTCGTGCGGTCACCGTACTGGCGGCCCTGACCGCTGCCGCCGGGCTGGCGGCGGCCCCGCCGACGTCCGCCGCGCCAGGCCCCTCGATGCCCGTCGAGTTCGATCTGTCGCGCTATCAGCCGGTCGCCCCGACGACGTTCCGATCGCTGGCCTACGTCGACAACGGACGGTCCTTCTTCACCACCGGTAGGTGGGTGTGCGAGATCGGTCCCGGCTACCGCTACGTCGGCTGCGCAGGCCGTCCCGCGACCGCCCCGCCGAACGCGACCGGCGCGGTCATCTCCGACGACCAGCAGGGCCCGTGGTGGGCGCGTGCCGATCAGACCTACCGGTTCGGCCCGGAGAGCGGCTTCCGGCCACCGGTCCTCGGTGTCGGCAAACGGGTCACCATCGAAGGCGTCACGTGCACCGTGCCCCGTCGCGACACCGTCGCCTGCCGCACCGGCGACCGCGCTCTCATCTTCACGCCCGCCTGGCACAAGTTCTTCTTCCCGTCCTGGGATACCCTCCGACCGGGCAACAATGCGGTCGACCACAGCGCCAACCCGGCACCGCAGTACCTTCCGCCGCGACTGCAGTACTGGAACCAGCTGCCGGCCAGTCCGCCTGCGCCGAAATAGGGGCCCAGCGGAGGCGCTCAACAGACACGACAAGGCCGGGTGGAGGATCTCCACCCGGCCTTGTGTATGTAGAACGCTGAGGTCAGCTCGCGGCGACGACGGCGAGCTGGACGGTCGCCGAGACCTGCGGGTGCAGGTTGACGACGACCGGGTAGCTACCGGTGGCCTTGATGTGCCCCTTGGGCAGCTCGACGCTGCGCTTGTCGAGGGTCGGACCGCCCGCGGTCTTGATGGCACCGGCGACGTCTGCCGCGGTAACCGAACCGAAGAGCTTGCCCGAGTCGTGGGTCTTGACGTCCAGCGAGACGTCGGCGAGACCCTCGAGGGCCTGCTTCAGCTCGTTGGCGTGCTCGAGACCGCGGACCTCGCGGGCCTCCTGTGCCCGACGGATGCCTTCGACCTGCTTCTCGGCGCCGCGGGTGGCCTTGATGGCCAGGCCGCGGGGCAGCAGGTAGTTGCGGCCGTAGCCGTCCTTGACCACGACGATGTCGCCGGCTTCGCCGAGGTTCTCCACGGCGGCGGTGAGGATGAGCTTCATGTCAACTGATCCTTTCCGCTTATCGGCTGGTCGAGGTGAAGGGCAGCAGGGCCACCTCACGCGAGTTCTTCACTGCCACAGCGACGTCGCGCTGATGCTGCACGCAGTTACCGGTCACGCGACGCGACCGGATCTTGCCCCGGTCGGACAGGAAACGACGCAGCAGCGCGGTGTCCTTGTAGTCGATGACGGCCTTCTTGTCCTTGCAGAAGCTGCACGCCTTGGTCTTGGTGACCTTCTCGACGCGAGGCTTCCGGCTCGGCTTTGCCTTTGCCATGTGTGTGTTGCTCCAGTCAATGCTGTCGGGAACGGTCGCTGCCGTTCCCGGGCTGTTCGGGGCGGATCATCGTGCCCCGACCGATATCAGAAAGGTGGTTCGTCGTCCCCGCCGCCGAACGATCCCCCGCTGTTGCTGGCAGGCGCGCTGCCCCAGGGATCGTCGGCAACCTGCTGGTTCGAACCGCCGCCGCGGCCACCGCCGCCGCCCGATCCGAATCCACCGCCGCCACCGCCACCGCCGCGCGAGGCCCGATTGACCTTGGCGGTGGCGTAGCGCAGCGAGGGGCCGATCTCGTCGACCTCGAGTTCCACGACCGTGCGTCGTTCACCCTCTTTGGTTTCGTAGGACCGCTGCTTGAGCCGTCCCTGCACGATCACCCGGGAGCCCTTGGTCAGGCTTTCGGTCACGTTCTCCGCGGCGTCGCGCCAGATGTTGCAGCGGAGGAACAGCGCTTCGCCGTCCTTCCACTCGTTGGTCTGGCGGTCGAAGGTGCGCGGGGTGGAAGCCACCGTGAAGTTGGCAACCGCTGCGCCGGACGGCGTGAACCGCAGTTCCGGGTCGGCGGTCAGATTGCCGATGACGGTGATGACCGTGTCGCCTGCCATGTGTGTTTCCCCTCGGGTCGTTGGTGGGCACTCGATGATCGACATGCACCGGATTCTGGGCTCAACCCTAGAACCCGGTACCGACGTCTTCAGACGATCAAGAAACCCTGTGGATTACTTCCGCAGGACCTTGGTGCGCAGAACCGACTCGTTCAGCTTCAGCTGACGATCGAGCTCGGAGACCGTGGCGGGCTCGGCATTGAGATCGATGACGGCGTAGATGCCCTCGTTGTGCTTGAGGATCTCGTAGGCGAGTCGGCGCTTGCCCCAGATGTCGACGCCGTCCACCGAACCGCCGTCCTTACGGACAACGTTGAGGAAAGTATCGAGTGAGGGTGCGACGGTGCGCTCGTCCAGATTCGGATCGAGGATGACCATCAATTCGTAGTGACGCATAAGACCACATCACCTCCTATGGGCTAGGTCGGCCACGGACTGTCCGTGGCAGGAGGGTCGCCTGCGTCGGCAACCGGTCCAAGATACATGACCTGCCCGTTCGCAGAGAAATCCGTGGTCGCGGGCCGCCTCGGCGACGCATCATGGGACCACCTACGCTGTTGCCCATGTCGGAGCGGCGGACAACCCCGGGCCGGTGGTCGGCGCGGCTCTCCGGCCGTGGTGAGACGGTCGTGATCGTCCTCGTCTCGGTGTTGGCGACAGCCGCGACGATGTTCTGGAGTTTCCAGTCGAAGCTGCGGTGCGGCGGCGCCCCGTTCGATGCACTCGGACGTAGCGACAACTGGCCGACCGGCGATCCGGACGCGGTGGTCCCCTGCTACTCGGACCTGATGTATCTCTGGCTCGGTCGCGACATCAACACGCACGTCTTTCCCTACGTCCACGGTGGGATCACATCGGACGGGACTCTGTTCGGTGGCGTCGTCGAATATCCGGTGCTCTCCGGCGTGCTCATGTTCGTCGGTGCGGTCGGCGCCGACACCGACACCGAGTTCTTCACCCAGTCGGCGCTCCTGTTGGCGCCGTTCGGTTTCGCGATCACCGTGCTGCTCGCATCGATGGTGCGCTGGTGGGCCTTGCTCTGGGCCGCGACACCTCCGCTGGTGCTGTACTCCTTCCACAACTGGGAGCTCCCGGTCGTCGCCACCGCCGTCGGGGCCGTCGCGGTGATGGCGTGGGGCGCGTCGGTCCACCCCGTGACCCGTCGACGACGACTGCCGCTTCGTACGAGCGCGGTGATCGCGGCGGTTCTGCTCGCGATCGGTTTCTGCCTCAAGCTCTACCCGGGGATCTTCGTATTGCCGCTGGCGGCATACGTTCTCACGCGCGGAGCCGGTGGAGCGCGCATGGTCGAGCAACGACGAGACGCCCGCGGCGGTCTCGACTGGACGGGCGCCGGTTGGGCTGCGGGCGCTGCCGTCGGAACGGTGGTCGCGATCCAGCTGCCATTCATGGTGCTCGGATTCGACGGGTGGAAGGCGGCGCTGTCGTTCCAGAGCCGACGACGAGCCGACGTCGACACCAATTCCATCTGGTACTGGGGGCTGCGCTACGTCACCGGAACCGGTGACACCTACCACTCGGTGGTCAGTGTGCTGTCGCCGCTGCTGATCCTCACGTCATTCGGGGTCGCGATGTACCTCGGGTGGCGCCGCTTCGACCGCGTCGGCACCTTCCCCTGGATCGGCGTGAGCGGCGCGATGCTCGCGGGTTTCATGCTGTTCCACAAGGTCCACTCCCCGCAGTACACGCTCTGGATCCTGCCGTTCTTCGTTCTGATGAAGGTCCGTTGGCCGGTGATCTTGACGTACCTGCTCACCGACCTCGCCCTCGACCTGACGATCTTCCGGCTGTTCCCGATCCGCGATGCCGGCGAGCCGCTGCCGTGGTGGATCGTCACCGGCGTCGCCGGTTCGGTGTGGGTGCACGCCGCCCTGCTGGCCTACCTGATCGTGACCCTCCCGCGGACCCCGCTCCGAGAACCGTTGGCCTCCCGGGTGGCCGCACGCGTGCACGCGGCCACCGATCGGGAGTCCGCTGACGCACCCCGGCACCCGCCGCGCAACGCGATGGCGAAAGGCTCGTCATGACTTCCTGGTTGGCGACCGGCCCCCTGGTGCACGGACGAGTCACGTTGCGACCGATCAGCATCGAGGACATCGGACCGTTGGCGCGCGTGGTCGACGACCCGACCCGATTCCGGTGGGTCCCCGGAGTGCCGACGGACGAGGACAGTGCCCGTCGGTTCGTCGACTCGGCGCTCCGTTCCCGGGTGGCGTTCGCCGTGGTCGACAACACCGACGGCAGTGTCGTCGGGTCGACGAGTTTCTACGACATCGACGAGGCCAACCGGGCAGCTTGCATCGGGTACACCTTCTACAGCGAACGCGTCCAGGGAACCGCGGTGAACCCCACCGCCAAGTTCCTGCTGATGCGCCATGCGTTCGAGGAGCGCGGCGCCGTCCGCCTCACCTGGCACACCCACGAGAACAACACTCAGTCCCGCGCCGCGATCACCAAACTGGGTGCCAACTTCGAGGGTCTGCTGCGCAAGCACCGCCGATTCGGCGACGGCTGGCGCACGACCGCCTTGTACGCGATGACCGACGACGAGTGGCCGTCGGCGAGAGATCGCCTGTTACAACGAATCTCTCCCTGACGACCTAGGGATTCGCGGTGTGCTCGGGATGGCCCTGGGTGCGCCGGTCTTCTTTCATCCGCGCCTCGTGCACGTGTCGCTGACCGTCGGTCAGGTCGGCTCGAACCCGGTTGACGTACTCGCGCAACGGGCCCCAGTAGGTGTCGTCGAATTCCTCGACGACCTGGAATGTCCAGCGCCCCTCGAGAACGTTGCGACCCACCAACTCGGTGGACAGCTCGTCGGCGAACTCCCCGTGTCCGGCCTTTCGTAATTCGTCCACTGCTTCCCCGAGCAGCAGATCGCCGCGTCCGATGAGTTGGTGGAACGAATAGAGGTGGCCGCGGGCGCGCTCGATGTACTCGAGCGCCTCCCCCACCTTGCCGACCGCTTCCGCGGTGTCGTCCGAGATGTGTGGTGCGGTATCCGACATGATCCGTCATTACCCACCGGAGCGGTCACCCAACCGTCAGTACTCCCCGTGGTAGGAGTGCCGGTAGCGATCGCCCTCGAGCGACGCCCTGATCTCACCGACCTCGCCTCCTAGTGCGGTGTTGATCTTGTGCCCCAGCCGCTCGAACTCCTCGTGTGCGGCAGCCGATCTGGAGGTGAGCGCGGCGAGCGTGGACAGCCAGCGGTGTACGGCGCGCAGGTCGTCCGTCGTCAACGGTCCCCTCACCCAGTTCTCGCGTTCCCACGTCTGTCGTTCCCATGCCTGCCACGGATGATCCCAGCCGCTCGGCGGCGAGATGGCGAAGAGGCCCCGCACGATGACGTCGTTGCGGTCGATGCCCGCATCCGCACGCCACCCGTCGACGACCCTCGAGTAGGCGACGTAATCGGCCGCGGTCCACGTCGACTCGCGAAGGTCCCGCCAGCCGGCACGGCGCAGCGACCTGGCCACTTTGCTCTCGAGGACCGGACTCGGATGTTTCGGCTCCCCGGCGCCCGCGAAGTAGAGAAACCAGGTGAAACCGGCCGGACCCAGACGCTCGATCATGTTGCCGCCCTTGTCGGGCCGAAGCATCGCATACGCCGCGCCGGGCTCCTCGCGGCCCGTCTCGGCCGCGTCTCTCAGCAGCCCGCCGAGGTACTTCCGGTCGGCGGACACCGCGGCGATCCGCTTCTTGCCGTCGGAGGTGCGGCGGCCGAGACAGAACGCGACGACGTTCCACAGCAACGCAATCGCGTCGTCGGGCGAGTCGGTGGCCCGAGACCCCAGCGCGAACAGGTCTGCTCTGCTGATCTTGTTGCCGAGCAACGAATCCGGGAGCCCGTGTTCGGCGAGCGCGTCCGTCCACCACTGCCGGTCGACGGCGACGGTGTCGGAGTGCAGTTCGGCGGCCCGGTCGCCCGCCGAGAGCCAGTCGGTGAGATCGTCGGGGAGAGCGAGTGTGGTGTGCTTCATGGTCGTTTGGACGCAGCGGGGCCCGGTTCGGTTCCGTCGCGTTCGGTGACCGTCATCCGCCCACCGGGGCCGGTTCCCGAGGACCATCCGCCGTGCCGAGCGTCCTCGCCCGGCGGCCGATCCGGTCGGGAGCACCGTCGAGGACACCACCGGCCGGGTCGTCGTACCATCGGCCGTCGTTCCCGCGGCGGACGAGGTCGTCGCGCGGATGCCAGATCTGCCAGAGGACGACGGCACAGAGGACCAGCACCATCAGTCCGCGGAGCACGACGGCTGCGGTGAACCACTGGTCGGGAAGCCAGCGACGTTCGGCCTCGAGGAACAGACTCATCCGCGGCACCCAGATCAGGGCGTCGAGCGTCATCCAGGCCAGCAGCAGTCGAGTATGTGGAATGGCAAGCACGGCAAGCGGAACCAGCCACAGCGAGTACTGGGGACTCCACACCTTGTTCACCAGCAGGAAGCCCGCCACCGCGAGAAAGGTCAGTTGGGCCACGCGGGGTCGGTGCGGCGCGAGGATTCCGATCGCGGCCACCGCCGCGATCACGGCGACCGTCAGACCCACCGACAACGCGTTCAGATAACCGATGTTCCATGTGAAACCAGCCGAGTCGGCCACGATCCGGTAGATGGTGTCGGGGTCCGCCGACCGATCGCCGTTGAATCGGAAGAACTCCCACCACCCCGTCGGGTACGGGATCAGGATCGGCAGGTTGACCGCCAGCCAGGCGCCGATCGCCGTCGCAGCCGTGATCCCGAACTCGCGGACTCTCCCGCTGCGCAGACAGAGCGCACCCAGCACCACCAACAGGAGTGCGGGATACAGCTTCGCGGCCGCGCCGAGCCCGATGAACAGGCCGGCCACCCAGAACTTCTCCCGCGACCAGGCCAGCAGGGCCACCGCGACGGCCGCGGTGGCGATGGCGTCGAAGTTGGTGAACGCGTGGACGACGACGAGGGGGGACAGCGCCACCAGCCATACCGTCCACATGCGGGTTCGCGCGGTGAGGGCCGTCGCCCAGACGGTCACGAGCCAGAACGCCGCCAACGCCAGGGCGGCGATGGTGAAGAACAGCACGACGTCGAGCGCGCCGGGGACACCCCAGTTGGCCTCGGCCCAGACCCAGCCCTGCGTCAGCTGCGCCGCGCCGTACATGAACATCCCGGTGACGACCGGATACTCCATGTACCGCTTGATGGTCTCGCCTTCGGAGCCCTCCTGGAACCAGAAGTCGCGGTAGGGCAGCGCTCCCCGGTTGAGGCGTTCCGCCCCGAACAGGCTGATCACGTCGGAGTAGCAGAGGTTGGTGAACTGACGCTGATCGTCCCAGTCGAGCCGCATCTCGGCGCTCGCGCCGGCGGCCCCGGAGTCGGCCGGCGCCTGTTGCAGGCACCCGGCCTTGCCGAACCAGCCAAGCGCGAGTCCGCACAACGCGAGCGCGAAGAGCACCCGCAGCGGAGTCAGATGCCGGCCGCGCCCGATGACGGCGTGCGCCCCGACCGGCCCGCCGACGAGCGAACTCGCCTCTCGCACCAGACCGTCCGTGCGCGTCGGCAAGATGCGTGCATCGTCGACACGCTGATCGCTCGCCAGTGGTGCAGGGCTGTCCCAGACGGGTTCAGAGCCGCTCGCCGCGGAGTCGGCCGGGTCCGGGTCAGCCGATGGGCGGTTCAGGGACTCCTCCGCCACCGTCTCCACCGCCGCCGGGTATGCCGCCGAGGTCGCCACCGTCGCCACCACCGGCGTCGCCACCACCGTCGCCACCACCGGGGCTGTTCCCGCCGCCGGCGCCACCACCGCCGCCGTTGCGCGGAGCGCCCGGGATCGGGATCGTCACGCCTGGTGCGAGGGTGAGGTTGCCGTCACCGCCCTGGTCGGGGATGTCGAAGTTCGGTATGGAAGGCCCACGTCGGGGCTGCGACGGCGCGTACGTGGTAGCCGGTGCCTCATACGGCACTCCCGCCACGCCGCCGACCGATTCCGGCTCGGGGAACTGCTTGATCTCCTTGCCCTCGAGCGCGGCATCCATCGCCGACTTCCAGATCGACGACGGCAGGCCGCTGCCGTAGATCGACGCGCCGTTGTAGTTCGTCAGGGCTGTGCCGTCGCTGGTGCCTACCCAGACCGCGGTCGACAGCTGCGGGGTGTACCCGACCATCCACGCGTCCTTGTTCTGCCCGGTGTCGCCGAGCTGGACGGTGCCGGTCTTGGCCGCCGACGGCCGCGAACCAAGAGACGAGTCGTAGAGCGAGTTGCCGTTGGAGTATGCCGCCACCGGTTCGAGGGCCGCGCTGACGTTGTCGGCGACCTTCGCGGGGAAGACGCGCTTGCCCTCGGTCTTGCGCTCGTAGAGGACCTGCCCCTCGGCGTCGACGACCTTCTGGACGAAGTGCGGCTCGTGGTAGACACCCGATGCCGCGAGCGTGGCGTATGCCGAGGCCATGTCGATGACCCGGGACTGATACTGGCCCAGGACCACACCGCCTTCGGGCTCGCCGTTGGCCTCCTGCAGGGTGTGCTCGATGTTGCCGAAGGACTCGGCCACACCCGCGCGGTGCGCGGCGTCGGCGACCGCCCGGGCACCACCGTCGAGGTCCATCATCAGGCGGTAGTACACCGTGTTGAGGGACATCTTCATCGCCGTCGCGAGGTTGCAGGTACCGCAGCTCTCACCGTCGGAGTTCTCGACGGTGAGTCCGCCGCTGGCCTGGAACGGCGCGGAGCTGTAGGTCTTCGACAACGGGATGTCCTGTTCGAGTGCCGCGACGAGCGCGAACACCTTGAACGACGACCCGGTCTGCAGGCCCGCCTGGGCGAGGTCCCAGCCGCCCGGGTTGTCGCCGCCGTAGTAGCCACGGACCCCGCCGGTCTGCGGGTCGATGGACACCACCGACGCGAGCAGGTCGTCGGGTTCGCCGTTCAGCTCGCCGTCGGGGCACTTGTAGATCCGGTTCTTGCGGCAGGCCGCCTGGACGACGCCGTTCTGGACCTGCGGGTCGATCGTGGTGCTGATCTTGAGACCGCCGGTCCGCAGTTGCTTGTCGGTGATGCCGATGCGGTTGAGCTCGGCGAGGACCTGTCGCTTGATGAGGCCGTTGGGCCCGGGGGTCTCGTCGGAGTCGCTGACACGCGCCTTGACGGTCTTGGGGAAGACCGCGTTGTCGGCCTGCGCGCGGGTGATGGCACCGGTCGCGACCATGCCGTCGAGGACGTAACGCCAGCGCGCCTCGGTGACCTCGCGGTTGGTGTCCGGGTCGTAGTAGGACGGCGCGCGGATGACCGCCGACAACAGCGCGGCCTCTTCGAAGGTGAGCGGGTTGCGCTCGGCGCGACGCTTGTCGGTGATCGACTTGTTGAAGAACTTCTGCGCGGCCACCGCGACGCCGTAGGCGCCCCGGCCGAAGTAGATCGTGTTGAGGTAGGCCTCGAGGATCTTCTCCTTCGACCAGCCGTGCCGGTCGTTCATCTTCGCGGCGATCGCGAGCTCTTTGAACTTCCGGGAGTAGCTGACCTCGTCACCGACGATCGCGTTCTTGACGTACTGCTGCGTGATGGTCGAGCCACCGCCGGCGGTCTGGTTGCCGGTGATCTGACCGATGGCAGCGCGGGACAGGCCGCGGGGCGAGAAGCCGTTGTTGGTCCAGAACTCCCGGTCCTCGGCGGCGACGATCGCCTGCTTCATCGTCTCGGGGATCTCGTCGAACGGGACGACCGTGCGGTTGCCGTCGGGCGAGGTGACGTCTGCGAGGGTCCGCCCGGACGTGTCGACGATGGTGGCCTTCTGGCTCACCTCCGGTTCGGGGATCTCGGCGGTGAAGTAGGTGGCCGCGAACGCGATGATGAGCACCAGCACGATCGCCGGCACGATGGCGCCCACGATCCCCAGCGCCCACGCGAACCGTCGGTGTCGTGTCGCTGTCTGACTTCTGTTCTGACCGCCGCCGCCCGGACCGGGTCGGACTCCGGTGCGTCGCGGCGTGGGCGAAGAACCACGTGCCTCGCTCATCGTCCACCTTCCTACCGGGTCGCACGGACATTCGTCATCCGGCGAGCACGGTCAACTTCTCTGGCCTCGTGCCGCTCCACTGTGACAGCAGGCCACCGCCCCGGGCAAAAAACCGCAGGCCGGCGCGCTACTTGGCCACGCGTCGGGATCGACGCGTGGTCTGCGGCGGCAGCCCGGCAACGTACGACTGGACCAGATGGTTCCAACTGCAGGTCCGGCACACCTCGACCACGTGCACCGAGAACTCCTCGGCGGTCGTCGCGAGCCGGGCGATCTCCTCGTTGCTGCGTGCCGACCCGCTCACCTGACCGAGGCGGTCGCCGAACACCCAGGACACCAGCGTGACCTGCTCTTTTCGGCAGATCGGGCACATCGTGGTGCTGGGTCGACCATGGAATTTCGCGGCGCGCAGGAGGTAGGGGCTCGCATCGCAGACCTCGGCAACGGCGGTCCGGCCCGCGTGGACCGAGGACAGCCGAGCGCGCCGCTGCAGGGCGTAGTCGACGATCTGGCGTTGCACGGTTCTCAGGGTACGTGGTCTCCGCCGGGGCGTCGGGCCGACGGGGTCCGGCACGCGGGTCCGACGGACCCACACCCGGGATGGTCGATCGCCGCGTGGTGGCGTCGTCGCGTGTCCGTCCTCCCGCCGACCGACCGCTCGTGGACACAGTTATATCGGTGCGATACATTGGCAAACACATCGGAACGAGGTGTCGGCTCGTCAGAGCGTGCCGGCACATCGATCCGAGGAAGTAGTGACAGTCATCGGCAGGACCGCGAAGGGGGGTGGCGAAGTGCTCGAGTTGGCCATTCTCGGACTGCTTCTCGAATCCCCCATGCACGGCTATGAGCTGCGCAAGCGGCTCACCGGCCTGCTCGGCGCCTTCCGTGCGTTCTCGTACGGATCGCTCTACCCGACGCTGCGTCGCATGCAGGCCGACGGCCTCATCGACGAACCGGAGACGCCCCTGGGCGTGAAGGTGCGGCGTGGCCGGCGCGTCTACCAGCTCACCGACGCGGGCCGGGAACGGTTCGCGGAGTTGGTCGCCGACACCGGACCCCAGAACTACACCGACGACGGTTTCGGTGTGCATCTGGCGTTCTTCAGCCGGACCCCCGCGGTCGCGCGCATGCGCATCCTCGAGGGTCGCAGGCGGCAGGTCGAGGAGCGTCGAGAAGGGTTGCGGGAGATCGTCGGGCGGTCCAACCGGGCCGTCGACCGGTACACCCGTCAGCTGCATCAGCTCAGCCTCGAATCCAGCGAACGCGAGGTCCGCTGGCTCAACGAGCTGATCGCGGCCGAGAGCTCCCAGCAGGACGGGTCGCCAGACCCGTTCGACGGACAGTTCGACGACGACCTCGCCGACGGCGAACGGTCACCGTTCGATCCGGGGCGGCCCACGGCCTCCACCGGACGAGCCGATGACGAACATCAAGACCCGGACTCGACGCCGAGCCGGGACGAACAGCTCGACGAACCCGAGCAACGGAAAACACCGGTTGCGCAGCGAACGACTGCGATGCCGCGAGAAGAAGGAGAACCCGACCATGGGTGAGCCCAATAAGGTGCGCGTTGCCATTGTGGGCGTAGGAAACTGCGCTTCATCCCTGGTGCAGGGCGTGCAGTACTACAAGGACGCCGACGAGAGCTCCACCGTTCCCGGCCTCATGCACGTGAGGTTCGGCCAGTACCACGTCCGCGACGTCGAGTTCGTCGCCGCGTTCGACGTCGACGCCAAGAAGGTCGGCTTCGACCTGTCCGACGCGATCTTCGCGAGCGAGAACAACACCATCAAGATCGCCGACGTGCCGCCGACCGGCGTCACCGTCCAGCGCGGCCACACTCTCGACGGCCTCGGCAAGTACTACCTCGAGACCATCACCGAGGCCGACGGCTCCGGTGTCGACATCGTCCAGGCCCTCAAGGACAACGAGGTCGACGTCCTCGTCAGCTACCTCCCCGTCGGCTCGGAGCAGGCCGACAAGTTCTACGCCCAGTGCTGCATCGACGCAGGCGTCGCGTTCGTCAACGCCCTGCCGGTGTTCATCGCCTCGGACCCCGAGTGGGCCCAGAAGTTCGCCGACGCCGGTGTCCCGATCGTCGGCGACGACATCAAGAGCCAGGTCGGCGCCACCATCACCCACCGTGTGATGGCGAAGCTGTTCGAGGATCGCGGCGTCACCCTCGACCGCACCTACCAGCTCAACGTCGGCGGCAACATGGACTTCAAGAACATGCTCGAGCGTGAGCGTCTGGAGTCGAAGAAGGTCTCCAAGACCCAGGCCGTGACCTCCAACCTGAACGGTCCGCTGGCCGGCAAGATCGCCGACAAGAACGTCCACATCGGCCCGTCGGACCACGTCGAGTGGCTCGACGACCGCAAGTGGGCCTACGTCCGCCTCGAGGGTCGCGCCTTCGGCGACGTGCCGCTCAACCTCGAGTACAAGCTCGAGGTCTGGGACTCCCCCAACTCGGCCGGCATCATCATCGACGCCGTGCGCGCCGCCAAGATCGCCAAGGACCGCGGTATCGGCGGACCGGTCATCCCGGCCTCGGCCTACCTGATGAAGTCCCCGCCGAAGCAGCTCGCCGACGACGTCGCGCGTCAGCAGCTCGAGGAGTTCATCATCGAGGCCTGAGTCTCGTCTAGAGATTCCACTGAACGTCCCCGTGTGCCGGAGTTCCGGCCGCACGGGGACGTTTCTCATCTGCTCGTCGCGAACCACCCCCGGCGGGCATCCGGGTTCCCACAGGTGGTGAGCCCGAGTGCACACTCACTGTGAAACGTCGATCCAAATGGCGAGTTCATCCGGTGACTGCGGATTCTGAACCACACTCTGGAAGCGGAAACCACACGTCGACAAGGCATCTAATTTGGCGCGATTCGCCGTCGGCGATTCGTAGAACCCCATCACAAATCTTCCGCCCGGAGCGGTGAGCGCGTGGACGCTCCGCAGCCACCGCTGGTTCGCGGCTTCAGCGAAGTCGATGTTGTCACCGACTGCCCAATAGACCAGATCGAACTGGCGGGGGAACCCCTCACCCACCACATCGCTCTGGCCGACCAGACCAAAGTTCTCCGGAACCTCTGAGAAGATCCGACGCGCCTCCCGGAGACGGGCGGCATCGATATCGACGCCGAAAGGGACGATGTCGTGCGGGGACCAATTCTGAAGGCATTTGAGGAGAAACCCGTTGGCGCAGCCGTAATCCAGCAGCGTGCCGGGCCGCGGAATGAGTCCGGCGAGGAATCGCCTGCTGTACTCCCATGCCTGCAACATCTCCGATCCGCTCTCTGGCAAGGAGATCCCGCTTCCCTCCAACAAATGGCGTAACACCTCGTCGTCGGAGACGAGGGACGCGAACGAATCGGTCGACACGTCAGCCCGACTCACCGGGCATCTCCTCGAGTATCCGACACAGCCGACGGGCCGGCTCGACCCACATCCGGTCTCCGCTGGTGGTGGCGTGGGCATCGTGAAAGTAGTCCAGATTTCGAAGAACCCAGTTGCATCTGACCTCAGCCGGGGGATGGGGATCGTAGGAGAGGCGATCATCGCGTTCGACATCGGTCGCGACTGAACGCATCATGGTGGCGTAGCCCCGGAAGAACTCACGCATCGCCTGCTGCCCAGGCGATGCATGACTCGTTGCGACCGCCGCAGCCCACACCCCGAGGTGGTCACAAAAGACCTCGTTGAGTGCGCGACCGGCGTCGATTGCGTACTCCAGCCGGGACATCGGATCAAAGAACGCCTTGTCACTCTGGTCGATCAGACTGTGCAGCCAGGCGGCCACCCGCCGGAGGTCTGACACCGTCATCGTTGATTGCGAGTCATCTCCGAAGTCGACCTCGGTGTGAAGGTCGATCGAATGGGCGAGTTCGTGTCCGACTATGCAACCGAACGTCCCAAAGCTGGCGCCCGGCGCACCGTTGTCGGCGAGGAAGGGTTCGTCGAGCAAGCCCCACGGAAGCAGGAGTTCCCCGCGACCCCGGTGGTAATACCCTGTTGCGCTGTACGCCCTCGCCGGGTCCCAGGCGGCGGCTTCCCGCCAATGCCGAGTTGCTCGCACGGCGGCAGCTTCAGTTCGAAATGCGTTGCGCACATTCTCATACGGGTTGTCCGAACACCGAAACTCCGCGGCAACCGGTCTCGCCTCCGGGAGACCGACTCGGATGGTGACCCGCTCGATCTGTTCGGCCAGATGGCGTCGGCCACCGTCTGAGAGCGGAAGATGACAGAGAATTTCCAGGAGAGCATTCCGGACATCGAGCGCGATCGACATCGCCTGCTCGACTCGGGATTCAGTGACGAAACGTTGTCGATACCTCTCCAGAATCTCCTTGGCGTAGAAGCGTTCCGTCAGCCGTTGACAGGCGAGCAGTCGTGCATCGGGGCTATCGCCACCCCGCAGTTGACCGTAGCGGCACCGGATCACTCGTGATCGCAACCACTCCCGAACGGCGGCGAGCGGGTGCGCGGTGAGTGCGTTCGCCACTGTCTCCACCGCTTCGACGTCCACGACCTGCACGTTCAGTTGTTCGGTCAATGCGACGCCCTGGATGTCGAGCCATCCGGTCCAGTCGAAACACGGGGCTCGATCGCAGAGGTCGAGGACAGAAACCCTCTCAGTTCGGTCCGCACTCCGGGTCCGGCATGCGTGAGCGAGGTCGAGCGAGAGGGCACTTGCCTGTGTGTCATCACAAGTAAACTGGTTCTGCGCTACGCCCGGGCCCGACCCACGGTCGTCCGTCTCGCCGGGAACCGTCCTCACGATCAGACGATTTGGCTTTTCCCCCGATTCGAGAATTGGTTCCGTTCGGACCGTGAGTTCCAGCGCGGCGGTCACACCCATCTCGTAGAGCTCGGCGAGCACACGGGGAAGGTCGGACGGCTCCCGCAGGGTGGATACAACCTGCAGCTCCTCGGCGCACACGATGTGCGGATCGACCAACGGATCCGATGCACTCATCGCTGCGGACCAGAATGTGAAGACAGGCGTGTCCTTCAGCTCGCACGCGATGGTATCTCGCACACGACTCTCGGCCATTCTCCATGCGTCCCTGAATGATCCGTCGATCGACACGTTCGGCGGCATCACGTGCTGATCGATCCAATCACCGTTCACATGACAGTAGAAGTCATCTCGCGGACCCACGCCCACGACCTTCACAACGCGGTCTCCGCTGCCTCCAGAAGCGATCGGTACGCTCGGGCCCTCGCTTCCCCATGCAACTCTGAAAGCTCGATTGCCATCCGCGCATACACATCACGGCGATAGTGGAAGCCGGTCGGATCATCGGGCGAGGCGAGTTGACCGACGCCGTCCACCATCGCACTCATATCGACAAAAACCAGGTTCGAATGCTTACGCACCTCAGCCGCCACGGCTTCGTTCAGTGTCTTATTGCGACGGTACTGGTCATCACCCGATGGATAGCTGACATCCCGGCACAGCTCAGGACCACCGATCAGAGCGACAGTGGTGTCGGAGCAGAGCTCTGCCAACTTCGCGACGTATCCCGTCAGTTCACTGGCAGTCAGCGCTGGCCCATGCATAAACTCGCCGAGATATGTTGTCCTACACATTGACTGGCCCAACCAGTGGCCCCATTCGGCGTCGTCGCTGTACGCAGTCAACCGGATGTACTCCGGCGCGCACACTTCGTCGGGATCCTCCGGATGCCGAATGGTGCTACAGCTGTAGTCGACCCACAAACTGATCACGACGAGATCTGCCTCGGCCCAGTCGCCGACCGAGGGGATCGCTCCGATCCAGGGTATCTGCTTGACTCTCAACGACTCTTCACCGTACGCGGCTGCACCCACGAGTAGCGGCAGGCTGCTCTGACCGTATTGCTGCACACCGTCGGCACTGGTCAGCCCACTGACGAGAACGTCCAGATGCTCGCTGGGTGGCCACATCGCGGCCACAAGATCCATGTCGCAACCACCGACGAGACAGACCTGACTCAGGACCGGTGGCGGATGGTCGGCCTCCGCAGGCTCCACGATGGACGAACAAGGCCCGAAGAACTCGTCGACACCCGAGATCCAGTCGACCTCTCGGCCGAACTCAATCAGGGCCGGGTGATCGACTGTCACCCCGAACTCGGTGCGAATCCTGTCGGCGACAGCCTCGACAACTCCTTGGTTGACCACCCGGCATGACCAGAGCAGGTGCTTCACCGACACACTCGGTTCCACCACCAGGTATCCACACAGTCCGTAGTCGCCGAACCTGTCGGCCACGCGGAAGGCCCGGGACACGAGTCCCCCATCGCGACTTAGCTCTTCGACGGCCTCCGGGTCGATCCGACTCGATGTGAGGTTGAGCCGGTTGCTGCGTTGCGAGAGTTCAGCGATTCGTCCGCTGTTGGCCACTACGTCAACCGGAGTGACGGTGATTCGACTGTCCCGCAGGAACGGGACGAGGTCGTTCCCAGGTGAGTTGGCCCGGTGGGATTCGAGTGTCTTCCATCTGCGCTCCAGCACACGGTAGTGTCCGAGTCGTTCGGTACCGCTCGATTCGTCTCCCCATGAATCGAGATCAGCCGTCTCAATGTCGTTGGGAGCCAGCGTCGTCACGCCCAGATCGGCCGCAAGACGTTCGCGCACCCGCAGATCATCGTCGACCACGACCACCGACTCGGCTGCGACATTGAAGAATGCGAGCATTCGGCGGATCGCCGATGCTTTGTCCTCCCACGATATCTGTTCGAACACGATGTAGTCGGCAAGCCCGTGCTGTTCAAGCCACCGGCGGGCCTTCGCGGTCTCGTTGTACGAGCAGATCGAGTTGACCAGCCCTCGCTCGGTCAAAGCCGGCACCAGCTGAGCTCCCTGACGAAGTTCCCCCGCAACGCTGTCGTCGATCACGCCGTCCCAAAGGGTGCCGTCGATATCCCAGATGATCACCTTGGGCCGGAGGTCGGCAACGACGAGCTTCGCCCTCCGATCGCGGGGATCAGGCATCTCCATCCCGCCGGTAGGTGGCGATGATGGTGTAACGGAACGTGTTCGAGCTTACTTTCGTCACTTCGTGGCCTCCGGGCACATCTATGTTCATGATCAGCGCATCACCGAACCGCAGCGGAAGTCCCACGAAGGCCTCCCGATCACCGTCGGTGAACCGTAGTTCGCCGCCGGCCGTCGGCGCCACGGTGCAGCCGAGCACCGCACGGTAGGACCCGGTCGACGACGAACCTGCTCGATCGTCATGGTCGGAGTGATTGCGAATCGAATCGCCCTCCCGCAGCCGGTGGGCTTTGACGGCCTCCAGGACGACGTTGGTGCCGAATCGACTCTGTATGAGCTCGGGAATCTCCTGCGTGAGAACAGTGTCGAGCCGGGACTTGACAACAACCTCCAGATCCCGCCGATCTTGATCGCCGAATGCACCCGATCCGCGAAGCCATTCGCCCTGACTCAGCTCCGGATACTGTTCCGCCGCTGCGTTCCTGGTACCCGTCGATCGATAGAGCACCCACGGACATGCGTCGGTCGAGTCACCTGCCACCGCCACCACATCTCGGCCGTCGCGGGCTTCCGGTGGTGCGGGCTCAAGTCTTTCTACATTCTGTCCGAGCCACGATCGGAGTTCGTCGGACAGCGGACCCAGCACACCGTTCTCCAGGCCGGCTGTGACCTCACGCACCCATCGGGATTCCCGTTCGCGTGCTTCCTCGTTCTGCTCATCGGACACGCCGAGCGAAAGGGCCCGCCCACGGACCTGGGCGGCTCGCCCGAACGAGATGAGCCCGTGGATGACATCGGACAGGGTGCGGGTCACACCCGGTTTCCACGGGACAGGCATCGTCAGCTCGGACTCCGGAAGCACTCCGCCGAGGATCTTCTCGGCCGCATTCATCAGTGCATGCGCTTCCTCGTGCGCGAGGCAGGCCACCAAGTCCACCGGAGTCCGTCGAAAGGACGAGTACAGCACGAAGGGCGCGGCTTCATCCGTACCCGCGTTCGAGGTGTGCTCCCCACGCTTCAGCGGAACGACATCAGCCTGATAGCGATCCATAAGCGTCGGAACAAGTTGGTGCGCCATGTCGGCTGCCGCAATGATCTCCTCGTGCGCAGTCTCCCAACAACCCTCGGGTGCGAGATCGAACAGCGACTTCGAACGGGGAAGCCGGTACGCACTCTCGAAGGCGTCGACTCGCAGGCCGCCGGTTCTCGGTCCGGACCGATACTCCCCGTGCACAATGCCGGACTCTATACGGAGCCCCGAATCGGAGTTCAGTTCGAAGGCGCCGATAGACGGTAGGGAAACCACCGGCCCGCCCTCGGCACCGCGTGAGAGCAGGTCGGTGCGGAAGCCATCGGCAACATACGAGCTACCCGAGAGCACAGCGGCTGCCGCCCGGAATCGCTCAAAATCGGCTGCGAGCTCCTCGAACCGGTTTGTGTCGTCTACTCGTATCGCACTGTGAACCGATGTCATCCAGATGTACCCCGCGCCGTAGCCGACCACGTGCGGCGCCATCTCGAGTACCTCGAAGATCGTTCTCGACAGCTCCGGGAACGGAACCTCGAGACTCTGGGCGAGAGTGCGGAATGACCCGCGAATCCGTCCGCTCAGGAGGTCGAGCACACCCAAAGCCCGCTCTGGACGGACGTCGAGGTCAGCGAGTTCGGTCCAGATGTCGTCACTCGCTCGGTCAGTTCTCAAGTCGCATCCTTCTCAGACGCTGAACAATGCTGTGTACAAGTCGATCTCGCTCCACCTGATAGTTCGCCCACGTGACATGCGGCCCGCGCCGGTTGATCAGTAGATCCACGGCCGGATGCTTGCTACGCGGGCCGAGTAGTGGACGCTGTCGAACTCTGGGGTGCGCGGTATCGGTCGCCAACTCGGCACATACGGTCTCAAAGAGCTTGACCAACGCCTGCTCGTGAACGTCGCTGAAGCTGACCACACCTACGTAGCATTCTGTGTAGTCCTCGCACGGCTCACGCGAGACTCGATGGCCGTCGCAACTGGAGTACGTGACCAGATTCCACTCGGTGACCAGTTCGACAACAAGGCTAGTGACCGCAGGCTCCAAGCACTCTAGAAACTCCGGATGGTTCCGGGAGACCGAGGCTCCTTGGCCCCATGCGAACGTCCCTTCGGGACGCACACGCCCGTCGGCGTCGGCCACGAGCGAACGCGACAATCTGTTTCGCTCGTGATCTCCCTCCAACCACGATTCCAGGAAGGAATCGATGTCACTGAGGTAGTTGAATCCTTTCTGCGCGCGCAGGACCCATAACTCCGACTTCTCACCGGAAGACGTCACATCGGAGCGACGTGCACTCACCAGGAAGCCGGCGTCCCGTGCGATCTCCTCGAACTCGTCGTCCGTCAGAAGCAGCGATTTCATCTGTTCCTCGAATATCGCTGTGCCGTCCCGTCGTACCACGAACCGGTGGACCAAAGATTCATCAGCGAGGTGGCATTGTTCGGTGATCGATGTCCCTTCGACCGCTGCCCAGACCCTCTCCCCAGCGGTGATCGAGAACTGCTCCACCACAATGACACCGAAGTCCGGCATCGCACTCCGGATGTTCCGGAGATCAGACCGCAACCCGTCATGCGACTCGTTGATGAACAGGATGTGCGACAACGCGACAACCACGTCGAATGCGCCTCTCACCCCGATGTCGCTGAGCGAGTCGCCTACGACACGTACCGCCGGATGCAATGCTCTCGAGATCCGCCTGAGCGTGCCGGATGTCTCGAATCCGACCACTTCGCTCGCACCGCGCCGGTGGATCTCGGCCGCGTACCTCCCGCAGCCACTCCCCAGGTCCGCGACGCGTTTGCCGTCGACACCCCCGCAGGAGTCGATGAGATCGCGGATCAACGCCGCGTCGTTGTCGGGTCGCATCTGCGATGTGCCGACCACCGTCATCACAGCCCAGAAGTCATGCGCCGCGATTCCCTCGTCGAGGGCCGACTTCACCAGAGCGCTGGGGATGCCAAGCGCGTCCACGACTCGATCATCGGGACCGAATTCGTCGACCTCATCCGTTGCTTGCGGACTCGATGAGTTCACCCCGCGGCTCCGACGCCGGCGGTGTCCGCCCGCTCCACTCGCCCACGTACATCAGTGTCGATGTGGTCGATGATCTTCTTCATGTCCGAGCAATAGACAGTCTGGTTCTTGAAGCCGTTCAACAAGTCCCATCGATGGGAGATGAGACCTCCACCGCACACCTCGAGAACGGGGCAGCTTCGGCACACCTCCGGCAGGGCTCGCGCCCCGATCTGTCGGCAGACTACGCCGGGATGGGTCAGGACCTCGTCGAGTTCATGGGTCATGACATTCGCACCGGTGGCGGCCGCGCCGTCGTAGGTGAAGCCGATGCTGTCGACCAGTTCGATGTCGCCGTTGGATTCGATCGTCACGAGTTGGGCCGGTGCCAGGCCCAGGGATTCGAACGAGTACTCCCCGCCGAGTAGGAGGTGAATGATGTCATCGAACAGACGCAACCGTATCCGTGACTCATCGGTGGACCACACACGGTACAACTCGATCAGCCAGTCCCCGTACGGCGCGTATGCGTCGAGTCGACGGTCCGGGTTCTTTCGTACCGGTAGCGCTTCCCATGTCCCATGTGGAAGCAGCACGTCAAGGCTGGTGAATCCGAGATCCTTGATCGTGCCGTACACGTCGGCGGGGTCGTTCTCGAGATCGATCACCGCGAGAGCCCCCTGAACGAGGCCCGGGAACCGCGAAAGATTCGAGATCCCGCGTACAACACGCGCGAAGGACGACTTCCCCCCGAGGTCCAACCTGTGGGAGTTCGACTTCTCTCCACCATCGAGGCTAACCCCGACGTGGATATCGAGTTCAGCCAATCGAGCAGCGACCTGCTCGGTCACCAGGGTGGCGTTGGTCTGCATCGAGATCTCCACGTGGACCGGCGCGAGACCGGACTTCATGCGCCCGACAAAGTTCTCTATTCTGCTGATCCCGCGTAGTAACGGTTCACCACCGTGTATGGACACTGCCACGGACGGCAGGCCGTGTCGCATTGCGTGCGAACGAATCCGAGCCGCCGCCGCATCCACCAGTTCGTCACTGAGTTCCGCGGGTGCTTGTTTCCACGAATCATCACCGAGGTTGTACACGTAGCAGTAGTCGCAGTTGAGATTGCAGCGCGTTTGGATTTTGAAGATGAACTCGTTGATCGGATGGGGACGCCACCCCTCCGCTATCGAAGTGGTGGCATCGCACGATCCGTCGTATGGCCAGAGTTTCACGAGTCGCTACGCGTTGTGCGAACCGAACTGTCCGTGACGAAAGAACTCGACGCTGTCGGTCTCCTTCTCTCTCTTGAGCCGCTCAACTGCCTCGGCCAGGAGGGAATCGCTGTCGACCGCGCTTCCGACGAGCTCGGAGAGCTTCTTCTTGCCAGTGGTCATGTGTTGTGTCCGTTCTTCTTTGGCGGATAGCTTGGACCAGCACTGCAATGCTAAGCGGGCGATTTGGGGGCGGCAACGTAAGTGCCGAAATTCGTATGAATGGAGTAGCGAGGCTCTGACACCGACCGATGGTGTGCAGGTCACGTCGGACAAGATCGAGTTGCTCCCACGCCATCATCGACCTCGACCCTGTGATCGAAGGTAGCGGCGATGGTCCGAGTTTTCTACCAAATCTGCACTCGCGGTGCTGTTTCCAGCACTGCAGCGAGGTCAGGATCCAGTGCGGCAGCCATTGCGCGCTGACGTTCCAGGAGCAAACGCCCGTTCCCGTCAACCAACGCGGGTGGCGGCGCCATCGGCAACTCGGCAGTCCGCAGGAACGTGGCGGCGAGCCCGAGCACGAGCGACGTCGGTGGTTCGTCCTGCATGGCTGCGCCTGCTCGCGGTCCGGTCGACACGTCCAGTGCCACCGGTTCATCCGGCATCAGCGTCCCCGAGAAGCCATACACCCCGGCGTTGATCATCGTGTCGATGAGATCCGCAGTGACAGTGGTCGCACCCAATTTGTAGGCCAGTAGGAACGTCCACGTCATCCGGTGTTCGAGCGTGTCGCGCCACCTGGCACGCCGCCACGAGTCCGTGAACTGGAAGCGCTCATAGTCGGACGCGATGAGGGACGCAACTGCGGTGTCGACCGCTTCGGCGCCGAGTATGGCCTGCCGCTGCGGGTCGAGGGCGGCCTCGGTCGTGAGGCGTTTGACGCGATTCCACTGCAGCTTGGCGAGCTGGTGGTGCATTCCCGCTGCCGCGAGCCCGTTGCTCGCAGCGTCGAACGCGGCATCGGCGACAGCGAAGTCATGGCGGGCAGTCGCAGCATTCGCGCGGTTGTACTCGCAGATCGCAACCCGATCGGGCTTCCCGATGCTCTCGTAGTAATCGATGACCTCTGCGAGTAGTGTCTCGCCGCGGTCGACTTCCCCCGACCCGAGTAGAACCAGCGCCAAACCCATCCGGCTCTCGGCAGCGTGCTCTGCGTCGCCGGCCGATTCGAAGATCTTGATCGCGCGTTCGAAAGCCGGTCGTGCGAGATGAGCCCGACCAGATTCCACGTGGACCGCCGCCAGAGACGTCAGGCACATCGCTTGGCGCACCGAGTCGTGTCCGAAGAAGTCGACGAGTTCGGAGAGGAGCCGCTCCGCATCCGCGCCCCGGCCCGACTGGTAGAGGTTGTTCGCGAGGTTCAGCCGTACTTCGGCAGCGTCATGGAGAAGACGGCGATCCAGATATATCGATTCGGCCATCCGGAGCACCTCCTCTCCTTCGTCGAACTCGCCCACCTGTGTGCACATGGCGCCGAAGTCGTTCAGCGAGCTCGCGAAGTGCTCCGGGTCAGCGACGCTTGAGAGCTCCTCACACGCGATTCCGAACGCGTCGTAGGCGGATCCGAAGTCACCGGCGGTGTGTGCGAGCAGACCGACGGTTTGCAGAAGCTCGGTGGCCCGCGCCGGATCGACTTCGAGACAGGCCTCGCGTGCAACGAGAAGCAACTCGATCACGACATCGTGATCGGCAACGCCTGCAAGGTGTTCGGCGAGGTCCACGTAGGCCTCGACAACCTCACGCGGATTGCCGCCGTCGTCGGCCCGTTGCGCCCGCTCATCTAGTTCGTCGAGGCGTCTCGACCATTCCTCATCCGATTCCTCTGTGTGCTGCCCGTCCTCCGGCACGGTCACGATGATGGCCTTCCTCGGGATGCACTTGCCGCTCCCGCAGTGACGGGCCGATACCCGCAGACATGGGTGCCAACCGCAGCCCAGGTGAGTGGTGAGGTAGCTGGTCCCGGCGTGTCACGCCACTGCTGCAGTTTGGTCCGTTGCCATTCCGCCAGAGCGGCAGAAGGATCAGACGTCGTGTGCGTGTCGTCCACAGCCAGGGCCAGTTCGGTCGTCGGACCGGGAACCGCGGTCACACCGGCGAACCTGTCGAAAGCCGCGTCTGAGGGCAACGTCCAGCGTGTTGTGGTGACGATCTGGGCGCCCCCGCCGAACATGGCGACGAGCAGTCCGAAGGTCTCCGAGCTCCGATAGTCGACCCCACCCTCACATGCGATCACCGCCACTCGCGGAGGCATTGGCCACCATTGATGCCCGGATCTCCTGTCCCGCACAGGATCAGCGTCCTCGGGACCGACTTCGGGGTTGGCGGTACCGAGCAGCAGATCCAGTGCGGTGAGCGGTCGATGAGCTCGATTCACCGACGCGGCCAGTCCCCACACCTGCTCGTCGTCGTACATGTGGATGGCCGCAGACCCGGGCTGGTCAACCGTAGAACTCACATGTCCGAAATAGAACAGCCGACTCGGTCGCGATTCGTTGAGTTCTTCACTCAGATCCCATCTGCTCACGGCCCGCCCGATGCCCGACAGATCGGTCGTCGGATGCCGAACGATTCGGTCTCGAAAGAGGCCCTCGTTGGTTGAGCCTCCTGTTGTCGCGAGGCCGCGCGACGATGAGGTGGCGAGCACCTGCCTCAGTCCAGATCCGGCCGGCAACCTCGGATCCACCAAATACAGAACCGGGCGTTGCGGAACCGCTCCTGTCCAGGGCTCCGGGGTCCGGGCCCGCCCCAGATGGAGTGCCGCGGGCGGTTCGTACACGACGTCGGCGAGCTCGATCAGCCGCTGGTCATCATCGATGACGAGCAGCTCCAGCGGCACCCTCGCCAGAGACCTGCTCGGCGTGACGCGGATCGAGATCCGACCGTGCCTAGCCCGATCGCCTATCTCGGTCATTATCTGTGCAGGCACGATGGCCCGCGCGAACGCTTCACTCAGTGTGTACTCGCTCCAGTACCGAGTGAATTGACCGGACAACGCCTTTCGGACCGCATCGCCCTCGGCATCTCCAGTGGGATGGTCGATCTCGGTGTCGGCGTCAGTGGTGATGAGTGCGGAGTCGAGCCGGGCCAGCAAGCGACGCATGGTGGATGCGGGTATCGCATGCACGATCGGATGGTCCGGGTTGTCCAACCAGCGGAACGACACGTACGTGCTGTCCGCGTCGACAGCTCGGATCAGCAACTCCGACGCGGGTGCCGGGTTCACCTCCGCCCGATCATGTGCAGTTCGGCGAGCGTCGGGCCTGCCGCGCCATCGCTGGGCGGTGGTTCGGAGAATCTGGCTGCGAGAGAGACCAGGATGTCGCGATAGGACGCCACGAGCGCGGACCGATCAGTGTCACCCCACCGTCGCGTCATCTGTCGCAAGAGCATTCGGGCCTGATCGATCGCCTCGGCGGCACCAACTTGTTCTGCATCCGCCATCTGCGCCGCGGCCGCTATCCGGCTCTCGTCGTCCACCACCCCCAGGCCGGCGCGGATGGCGCCAGCCGCCCGATACCGAGTCCAGGCGTAGCGGCAGTGACGGTCGACCCGGGCGACGGACATGCCGAATGGATCGAGTCGCAGTGCCGAAAGGTCGGCATCGGCCCCCAAAAACGCACATCGTGCGCCCTCGACAAAACCATCCGGATCGTCAATGCGTGCGACGACCCGGCCGTCCACCGCGACAGCCTGTGCGAACGCCAGTATCTCTCCGGAGGAACGGTCGGCTGCGACGGCGAATATCCCCTCGGCGGTGACTGATTCCGCGTCGACGCTCGACCGAATCGCGGCCGAGATCTCGATCGACCCGTCCGCGTTCTCGTGCACCTCGATCTCCGGCTCCTCCGGGCCGTCGAAACGCAGCAGGCGGGCAGGCAACGATGCGAGGTCGGCGACCTCCATCGTCACTGTGGAGATGGAACCGAGTTCGGATGCCAGGGCGAGTTCGGCGCCGGCGCTCGTCACCTGAAACACGTCCCATACGGCATCAGCTCGATCAATGCGCGCGCTGAGCAGCGACAGCGCCTCGCGGCGCTCATCTTCGGGCATGGAATCCGTCGGCGCCGCTGCGATCACCTCGGCCAACCTGTCGACCATCGGGCCGAGTTGATCCGTCGATTCGATCTCGTCGACGAGACGGCCCGGGACCGATGCCGCAAGAGCGTAGTACCAATCGGTCATCGGATCTCCGACGAGCGCCCGGGAATGGGCTGCGTCGAGCAGCAACACCCCATCGTCGAGCTCGCCGAGATGAACGACATCGACAGCTGCCACGGTCAGGAGCCGGACGAGTTCGTCGCCGAGGATCGGATCCGGCACGGCCTCGGAGTCGCTTGCACCGAGCAGCTCTTCGAAAGAAGACGGAAGGGCGAAGCCGTTCGTCAACCGGCGCAGGGATTCGCCGGATTCCGCCGTGAGCTCCACCGGCCTTTCGGGCAGCAAGGCGTCGACGGTGATGGCCACACCGCCGATGGTCACCGTGATCGGCAGGATGGCTTCGGGGTGCTCGGCTCGCCATTCCATGCTCCCGTCCGGCCTGTGTCTCACCGTCCCACTCACGATGCCTCCTCCGGGCGGAGGTGTGCGTCGAAGACGCGACGAGCTCGCGTGACAGCGGTCTGCATCATCAACAACACTGTCATTTCGGCGGCCGACGACGCTTGGCTGCGTGAGTCACCTGGCTGTTCTGCTTGCCAACGGCCCGAGATCGTCTCCCGAAGAACCTGCTGGGACCCATCCAGATCGAGGCCTGCGGTCAGCAGGGCCATCGCTGTTCGTGCCTCCCAACACAACTCACCGTCGACACGACTGGCGCGATCCTGGCCTATCAGCGTCGCAGCGACACGTAGAAGGTCGTCCGGACCTGAGTCTGACGGTGCGGTCGTGTCCTCCAGCCGATCGTCGGCGCGGGCGCTCCCCTGGTCGTCACCGGTCACCAGGTGTGTCTGGCGGCGGCGCCGAATCGTGCCGCGCCGCCATTCATCGATCCGGACCGCGTCGAGACGCACGAGTAGGTAGAACTCGGTGCCCTCCAATGCCTTTCCCGCATGCAGTCGATTCACGTAAGTCGTCACCACACGTTCGTACGCTTCGGCCAGGTGATCCGGGTCGAACGCCCTGTTCCCGAAGCGCTCCGCGATGACCCGGTTCAAGAACTCCACCGCGACCCCGCGCAGCTCGTCCCGGCGCCGGTCCGAGAGTGGTTCGTCAGGAACCGCGCCGAATTCGGTCATCACTCGATCGCCCAGATCGGCGAGGTCGGCACGATCGGCGTCGGTCAGTACATGGTCACCGGTGAATCCTCTGTGGACCAGTTTCGCGATCGCAGTGGCGAACGTGTCCAATGCGATGACCTCGTCGGCATCGGTTCGCTTGCCGGGTCCGAGCGCGAAGTCGCGCACCGTGGCGAAGGATTCGTGAACGGCCGGCGTCGCGGCCAGGCTCCGGCGCACACTGCGTGCCGCGGCGCGGCGCGCTTCACGAACCGCGACGCCGATGGGTTTACGCAACCCGACCGGGGTGACGTCAGCCAAGCTGGTGAACCATCCGGCGGTGTATCGACTCAGTGGCGCGACAGCGTCGTGGCACGCCTCCCCAAAGTTCGCGATCGTCTCGGCGTCGGCGATTCGCACTTGACGACTTCGCGCCATCAGTGCGCTGGTGGCGCAGTATCGCTCACCGAACCACGCCTTACGTCCGAGCGCGCCGCACCAGCCGTGCAATTCTCCTGTCAGGGTGTGCATGTCGGAAATCGGCGACCGTATCGCCCGCCGGTACTGCGACATGTATCCCACTCGGTCGATACCTTCCGGCGGAACCACAGGCAGGAAGTCGGCACCAGGCCCGGGGTCTCCGGAAATATCGGGTGGCGCAAGTCGGCTCACTCCGGCGCTCCTTCGTCGATGTCTGCGGTAAGTGTACGGATTACCCGCCACGCGTTCGCATTCCCGGCGAGGCACCCGCAACTTCATCGTTTTGGAGGAGACCACTTCGTCCATCCGCGGACTACCGTCGCAGGCATCGACATTACAGAGAGGGCCGAGGTGACTGCGTGCGAGCGATGCGCGCGACTGCTGGACGTTTGTCCTACATGCCGGGGGCAGGCGGGCGGTTACAGCATTGCCGGACGCCTCACCTGCGTTGCTTGCCTCAGCACCGGCCGACTATGCCCCGTCCACGGCTCGTGCTGGCGGGCGGCTCCTTGATGTCGCAGACGCGGCAGGCCCCGAACAACTCTGGGCAGCGCCACCTGCGCCACGCGGCGGATATCCCCGCCGGCACTCAGCGACGGAGCAGTTGGTTGCGATCAATCCAGCCATCGGCCATCAACTCGATGAGCAACTGCGACTTGTTCGACACCTGGTGTCCGGCCTCGACATAGCGTTCGGTGACGCGGCGCAGGTGTGTGCGGACGGTGCTCTCGGCGATGTAGTGCTGCGCCGCCGTCTGCCGAACCGTCGCACCGAGCACATAGGTCAACACGACTTCACACTCCCGGTCGCTGAGTCGAACTCGGCGACGCGTGCGGGACGGGGCGATCTTCTCGAGTACCTGCCGGAGGACACCGGCCGAGAACGCCGAATCGGGGAGCCCGACACCGGTAGACGGGTCCGGTCGAACCCCGATTCCGATGATTCTCGAGTCGCGGAACCAGCCCAACTCGCTCAGCCGCGCCAATCGTCGTTCACTGCGGACGATCACGGCGGCGACCGGGCAAGGTGGCAGCATGTCGGCCTCCGCATCGACATCGATGATGCTCACCCGATGACCGAAGTCCTCGAGGAGTGCCATCAGTGCGACATCACCCAGGTCGTGCTCGGCGATCACCGCCATCGGCTGCCGCACAGTGAGTTCGCGCATGGGGACGTCGAGATCGTGGCTGATGTCGGTGGTCATGAACACTCCTCGGGAAGGGGTACGGCGGGCGTCGGCGGGATATCGGGTACCCGTCAAGAGTGAGGTGATCCCGCCGAGCGATCAGCCACAGTGACGACATTTTCGTGCTGGGTTCGGACGGATTCCGCCCCCGAAGAGCGACGCGGAGGTGGAATCGCGCATGAATCGGACCAGTACGGCAAGATGACGCGGGTGACGACCGGACTCCGCATCCTCATCGCCTCGCCACTCGGGCACGTGGTGGCAGACCCGCTCAAGGCAACGTTCGAGGGCTCCTTGGTGACAGTCGCCCGGGATCGCGATGAGTTTCGCAACGCGATCGCGGCACGCGTGCGTTTCGATGTCGTCAGCGCAGACCTCATCTTCAACCACGCCGAACTCGAGTGGACTTTCGACGGCCTCGACGTCATCGAGGGGCTGCGCACGTCGGATCGTCTCGCGCCCGTCCTGCTGGCCACGCAAGGCCACTCGATGGAGGAGGACCATCTCGCCGAGGCACGACGACGTGCCGATGTCTCCGGTGTGGTGGCCAAGTCCGCAGGTCTGCACACCTTCGTGGAGTCCTTACGGACTGTCGCCTACGGCCAGCGGATCACCAGTCGGCCTGAGTCGGGCTCGCGCCCATCCCTGTTCGAGATGTTCAACGGACGCCGCGGAACCACTGCGGCGCGCATGGCCGGGGCGATCGCCGCCGGCAACGCGGCCGACGTCGCGACCCTGGCGGAGGTGGCGCGCGTGTCCGCCAACACCGCGAGCAAGGTCGCGTCCAACTACGTAGGTCCCATGATGCGTGCCCGCAACGAACACGACGAACGCCTGCCGCTAACACAGGCGTCTGTCTTCCGGTGGTGCGGTCTGCACGCGCGCTACATCGTGAGCTGGTGTCGGCGCCATGGCCACGCTGATGTCCTCGCGCCACGGTAGGTGGCGGGAGTAGGAATCTCATAAACACACCAGATCACCCGCGCGGACGTGTCTCCGTCCCGAAGGCACCCGGCCCCCACAGACGATCCGTCGAGCAACGGTGGCACCGACCGCGCCGGCAAGAGTCGCTGCGCTGCCCAACTGCGGCCATGACGGGATCGAGCGGCCGACCTCGCCGAGAGCATCGTGCACCCGAGGTGACACGTCGGGTCCGACGATCGCGCCGGCAAGGCGAATCTTGTTGGCGGGGTCGGAGAGTTCGTCGGCGCTCAACGACCCCAGATCGCCCGCCATCCCGTGGAACTCGGGATAGTCGGGCTCCAGGTCGTAGCGTTCCACGTCGACGATGACGTCGTCACCATCGTCGGTGACCATGATCAGCGGAACCGCCGCCGCCCTCGCGGCGCGCCGAATCGCCACCTTCATCGCCAGATCGTCGACCTCCTCGAGGACAACGTCTGCACCTGGGCCACCGGGGGGCGTCAGAAAGCGCTGTAGGTCATCGGGGCCGACACCTCGGTCGAATGTCTCGACTGTCGTATATGGGTCCAGTTCGAGTAACCGCCTCTGCGCGAGAGTCGTTTTCGCCACGCCGAGATCGCACACCGACCCGTTCAACCGGTTGAGATTCGACGGTCCGAGCACATCTGGGTCGCCGATGCGAAAGCTGCGAGCCCCCGTCAGCGCGCATGTGTGTAGCAGGGACGCACCCACACTCAACCCGGCGACTGCGATCGTCGCGCCAGACCACCTCGCCTGCTCCTCGTCGGTGATGAGGAACCGATTCCGGGACGTGCGGATTCGGTGGAAGATCTCGTCGTCGGGCAGGCGGACCAGCACGTCCCGCCACGGATAGAAGACATAACGGCTCCGGCGTTCGAGTTCGCAGTGCGCCAGCGGCTCCAGCTCCGTATCGAGGCGCACCATTGCGCAGTACTCGTCGAAAGCGTGTGCCCAGGCATCGACGACACGAGTACCGGCGCGTCGGATCTCCTCCAGACGTCGGCAATCGAGCCGTGGGTCCAAGATCTCGATCATCGCCGACCCCGCAAGGTGTAGGTGTGCTTTGCACCGGGTCGGAAGGGCCCGGTTCCGTAGGGGTGCACGTTGACCACCGGAGTGGTCCGCTCCTCCCCGTGTGAACTGCGCAGCGTTCGGAACTCGTCGTTGTTGTCCAGTAGGGCTGCCAGACACAGACTTCGCAGTCTCTCGGCCAGACCTGGTTCCGGCGTGGTTGCTCCGGCCGAAAGCTCGACGTCGATGCGCAATACCGGGCAGTGATCGTCCCCCGGACTTCCGTCCGCGCAGAACCGCCCGGTGACCGACCGTGCGACCGACGCGGCGTCGAACGCCGAGGCCAGCTGCGCAGGGAAGATGGACGACGAATAGAAGGATGTGGCCACATCCGGCCGACCGGTCAGGACCACGAAGCACCCTTCGGGATCGACGATCGTGGACAGATCGTCGAATCCACTCATCTTCAGCACCTCTTGGAGTTCTAGGCCGGTGAGGACGCGACCCTGGTCATTGATCCGGTAACGCACCAGGGGCAGGGCACTGTCGATCGTGAACAAGAGGTACCCGTCCTCGTCTACCTCGGTGTAACGGCGCATCGGGTCGACCTCGACGAACGTGGTCAACGGTGTCGCGTTGCGACCGAACAGTTCCCGCCGCAATTTGTCAGAAGTGAATGCCGCCCGGCGGACGGTCACGGTCGTCGGTGTCTCGTGACCCATCACGCCTGCCTCAGCTGTCCCGTACATCAGGCATACCCGCTCCGGGCGGTGAAGCCGACCGAAGCGTTCCAGTACGTGGTCGCGCCATCGCTCGGTGATGCCTTCACCGGCCAGCAGGAGGTGCAGGTCCTGGGTGAGTGCGTCGGCGGGCAACATGTCGAGCACGTCTTTCACCAGGGGGGGGTAACCCGCGAGTATCACCTTCTCGTGGCGTGGACCCAGTTCGACCAGACTCGCAACCGCCGCCGCGACATCGATTCCCGGTGTCGCCACGGTGATTCGACGATCGTCTTCGTGTAGTCCGAGAGCGGCCTGATAGCTGTACGTGCCGCCGATCCAGGTCCCCATCGCGAAGCAGACCACAACCAGGGTCGTGTGCCCTCCGATATCGAAGCACTCCTCGAAGATCCGCCCGTAGTAGTCGGCAGCATCACGAGCGGCCCGGGAGTCGCGAGGGAAGTATGTCGGCGATCCGGTCGAACCAGATGTCGCCGACCATGTCTGTGCCCGTGAGATGTCACCGTCCCACATCAGTTCATCCAGCTCGTGGGGAGCCAGGTAGTCGATCTTGGTCGTGATCGGCAGCGCAGCGAAATCGTCTCTCGTCATGATCCGCTGCGGATCGCAACTGTGTGCCCGGAGATGGGCTCGGTATGCCGGAACCCGGCGGACGACGCGGTCTGCGACATCGATGGCGTGGTCGAGGCCTGCCGCCGCAGCAGTCCGTTGCGTGGATGTCGGTAGTTGATACATGGTTCCTCCTGGTCGTTGTGACCGAGGAGCCGTTTCCCCACCCTGCTGGATGCCGCTTCTTCTGTAGGTTGCTGTCTCTGACGAGTCGGCCGGATACAACAGAGCGCCCCGTCCGACTGGCTTGTCGGACGGGGCGCTCTGTCATGGTGCACCGGTCCCTCGGAGGCGCCAACATGCACGCAACCCGACGGGCGGCGTGGTCACCCAGGGTAGGTCGGGTCACCCCATTCCGGTGTCCATTCGGCCGCGACCTCCGCCGGCCTGATCACATACCCCGACAGTTCGTACCCGTGCCGTACCCGCTCGACGATCCGCAGTGTGTCGTCCGAGCTCCCGCGCGGGCTTCGACTCGTGACCACTCGGTGTCTGGCCTTGTCGACCTCTGATCCCGGTGGGCACTCGATCGTCTCGATGCCGAAGTCCTCGAGAATGTCGTGCAATTCGTCGACCACGCTGGCGCTCAGGGCCCATGGGTCGACCTGCCGACGTCCCTGCTCGAGTTCGACCCGATCGATCAAGGCCGCCAGCTGCCGCGCGATGGGACGGAGCAACGTCTGCGTCATCCCGACCTCGGCGGCCGCGGCACGATCTCGGAGGGCGATCAGCGACTGCTCATAGTTGCGCTCGACGACCCCGGAGGCAGTCGCCATGGCACTCTCCATCCGGTCGAACCGAAGGTGCAATTCGCTGAAATCCACTGTGCTCGAGACCGAGGACCATGCTGCCGCCGGCCGACCCGACACCTCTCCCGTCGGCGCACCCTCGCGCGAGGCGGCTCGATCGGTCCCATCCACATCCGGGTACACCGGATCGCACTCGGTGAACTCGCCGACGTCGGTGCGGGCGGGACCGGCAGGCGCCGGGTCACGTACCGGATCAGCGGCCCATCCGGTGCTGTCCGCGGAGCTCACTGCACCACGATCTCTCGACTTTGTTTACGGAGGGACTGGACTTCCATGGCATCGAGGTTGGCCGTTCGCTGTACGTTCATCTGGCCGATCAGCCGACCGCTCACCGCGTCATGGAGCTCCGCCTCGACAGTCTGGTTCTCTCCGATGACGAACACGACCCGAAGCGGCGCCTTGGCAGGCAAGTCATAGTCGAGAGCGAGTAGCGACTCTCCGATCACTTTCACGTACTGGAGTTCGGCTCCGTTCTCGTCACCCTCGGTGATCCGGAAGTTGATCTGGCGCGTCGCCCCCACCGTCGAGAAGGAGCTGGCTTCAACCCGATTGGGCACCCTCGTGTTCGGCACGACGACAAGGCTGTTCAGCATCTTCGATCCGTCGTCGGCCAGAACCGCGACGCCGAGTCCCTGCGCGACCACGTCGGACACGGACGCCTGCACCGCTGGTGGTTCACCTGTCTCTACCGCGTTGCGGAGCTCTGCAACGATGGCCGCTCCCAGCGCGACGGCCTCATCGGGATGAACGCTCTTGTCGGGCTCGAGTCCGGTCCACTCCTTGACCGACCGCTCCACGATCTTCATCCGAGTGGATCCGCCGACCAGCAACAGTTTGTCGACGTCGGAGTAGGACAGTCCGCATTGATCCATCACATCCTCGAGGATGTAGCGGGTCCGGGTCACCAGGTCGCCGACGACCCGATCGAATTCTTCACGCATGATCGTGATGGACTCGGTCCCGATCCGGATCTTCGCTTTGTCGCTGGTGGACAACCTGTGCTTTGCCGCCTCGGCTTGCTCGCGGATGAGCGCCTGTTGTTTGTCATCGTCGGGATCCAGCTCGCCTCCGAGATCCCGATACTTCGCTTCGGTCAACCTGATGAGCTCGTTGTCGAAGTCGAAGCCGCCCAGGTTGCGATCGCCTGCCGACGCCAGGACCGTGAAGTTGTTGTGCGAGATGTCCATCAGCGTCACATCGAAGGTGCCACCGCCGAGGTCATAGACGAGGACCCTTCCGTTGTAGCCGCCCTTGAGACCGAAACTCAGAGCTGCAGCGGTGGGTTCGTTGATCACCTGCAGAACGTTCAGTCCTGCGATCTCTCCGGCCTGGCGTGTTGCGGTTCGCTCGGCATCACCGAAATAGGCCGGCACGGTGATGACCACCTCGTCGACCTTCTCGCCGAGATAGGCCGATGCATCGTCGACCAAGAATCTGAGGATGAACGACGAGATCAACTCGGGTCCGTATTCGGTCGAGTCGCCGTCAGGGATGAACTTGTAGTCGGGGCTTCCCATGTGACGTTTGACGTAGCGGACGACGTTGCCGGGCATCGACGTCTCTGCGTTCTTGGCCTGCTTTCCGACGGTGACGTCACCGTCGTCGAACAAGACCGCGGACGGAGTCGTGTTGTCGCCTTCGCGGTTGTGGATGATCGTCGGGATGCCGTCGTCAGCCAGCACCGCAACCGCTGAATTCGTTGTACCCAGATCGATTCCGATGACCTTGCTCATTGCAGGTGCCCAATCATCAGCGCGAGAGAGTTCTTACGCTTGGACTTCTTCCAGCCCGGAACGTAGGACTGCCACACGATCAGTCCGACAGCCGCCAGTGACGCGAGAATGAGCAGTACCCCGATGCCGGAGGAGACGCCCATCAGCACCACCCCGAGCAGGAACGCTCCCACGACACCACCCAGCCACATGAACGGAGCGTCGGACACTGTTGTCGGTAGGCACCACGTCATCTCGTTCTGCTTGTGCAGGTATTCGAGAATCCGCGCCGCCTCCTGCTGAATTTCCGGGTCCCGAGAGAGCTGCTGCGCCTCGGACGCGAGTGCGACCATCGGAGCGATCTCCTCCTCCGCGGTCACCGCGTAACGGCCGTTTCCCTTCAGCTTCGGAACTGTCTCAGCTTTCTCCAGCAAGGCGATTCCGAGGTAGTAGCGCACCGGATCGACAGTCTGGTGCTGGGCGAAGACTCGGCGGTACATGTCGATGGCCTCGTCGAGGAGCCCGTTCTGCTGAAGCACCGAGCCTTGTGCGAGGGGATAGACGAAGTTCTGCGAATCGAGTTGAGTGGCCACTTGATACTCCTTCAGCGCTGCCACCCAATCCCGGAGCTGCTCATGGACGTTGCCGAGATTGAAGTGATACTCGGCGTTGTTCATCTCGATCTCAGTGGCGTGCCGCGCCTCGAATAGGGCGTCCTGCACTCTGCCCAGTCCGAGGTTCGCACGAGACCGAAGGCTCCAGGACTCGGCGTTTCCGGCTAGCACAGTGGTCGCCTCTTTCGCCGCGTAAGCAGCGGAATGATAGTCGTTGTTCGCCAGAGCCTCTCGGGCCGTTGCAACCCAGTCGACCTGGCCGCCCGCTCCTACAGGCTGGCGTGACGGTGCGGACGCCGGCGCCACACCCTGCGCCAGCGCGCGATCGTACGCCGCGCGCTTGTCCGCGCCGCCGAGAAGAACTTCGCGGGACTCACGTAGCCGCTTCATCTTCGTCTCGGCCTCGTGCCGCACGTCGATGTTCGGCGAGGATGCGCGTTTGGTCCACTGCCGGGTCGCCCGTTTCGAGGCCTGCTCGATCTCGGCCTCACTCGCAGTGCGGGTGACGCCGAGCAGTTCGTAGTAGTCGACTTCAACCATCAGCAGACACGCTCCTAGGAGATGTACTCGCCTGGTCATCACACATGACGCTTCCGCGTACTCATGGGTTAGAGACGAGTCCGAGAGATTCTCAGAACATCGAAGCTAACAGCCGGGGTCAGCGCGCTCTGTCATCATTTTGTACGAATTCCATTGCATCAGTGCGGCATCTGCGACGCAGACATCCGGCACGAGCGCGGTTGTCGGCCTGTCCGGACGCCGGATTCCCGAGGCCGACGTTGCCGGACATCCGTCTGGGACGTGTGTCCCACACAGGGGCTACTCTTGGCGGCGCACACGTTCACATGTTCATAGGACAGCCATCGACCCCGACCTGTGGCAAACTTCTCCGGTCTCACCTCTCTGGACTGAGCACGGAGGTCTTCGATCTTGACGTACGCGGATTCACCACTGCCCACTTGGCTTCGCGAGGTCGACGTCGCACTACCGGCCAATCCGCAAGTGGTGTTGACCGGCAACCTACGAGACCTCGTGCTCGTTCCGAATCCGCGGCCTACCGGGCCTCGCTTCGTCACGGTTGACCCGACGTCAGCACTCGTACGCACGCTGCACGAGGCCGGACATCTGACACTTCTCTCGTTCAACCCGGCTGAGGGGCTGGGGATTCTGGCGGAGCACCAGCAGGTCGGCTCTGAGTTGATACGCGCAGCCGAGTCGAGTGCAGGGCCGGAAGCGTCGTTGACAGGTCAACTGCGCCGGATAGTCCGAATGGTTGCGATGTCGGAGTCTCCGTGTTGCCTCATCATCGAGGGCGCTTCCCGCCTGCGGGCCGACTCGGAGTCTTTCGGTGGCGAGCTCCACGAGCTCCTGGTGACCGCCGAGCGCGTTCTCCTGACAGCGCCCCGTCGGCGTGTGGAGGGCCCCCACCGATCGCCTCTCTACAACACCATCTTCTGGATGATCGATCGGGAGTCCGACCTCCCCCACTGGATCGTCGGTAGTGACCTGGTTCGGGTGATCTCGATTCCGTTACCGTCCCTGGGAGACCGACGACATCTGATCAAGCCGTTGGTCAATTCGCTTCCGGGCGCGACACCCATGCCCCTCGATCAGGATCCCGACCCCGAAACTGCCAAGCTCATCGACCACTACGCCGGGCTCACCGGTGGCATGACACTCCGCTCGATCACCGAGATCAACCGTCTCGCGATCGACCGCGGAATCCCGGCCCCGAATATCGACGACGCGGTGCGCACCTTCCGCGTGGGCATCCCCGACAACCCGTGGCATGACCCGGCACTCAAGGCGAAGATCCGCGACGCCGCAACCCGTCTGAACAAGAGCGTGCTCGGCCAGCCCGCTGCGATCCGCAAGACGGTCGACATCCTCATCCGGTCGACGATGGGCCTCACCGGCGCGCAGACAGCCAGTTCCGGCGGGCGCCCCCAGGGTGTCCTGTTCTTCGCCGGACCGACGGGCGTCGGCAAGACTGAACTGGCGAAGTCATTAGCCGAGTTAGTTTTCGGCCGGAAAGATGCATTCCTTCGGTTTGACATGAGCGAGTTCTCGGCCGAGGGTGCCGAAGCCAGGCTGATCGGGGCCCCACCGGGCTACGTGGGCCACAACGCGGGTGGCGAGCTGACGAACGCGGTCCGACAGCAACCGTTCCGACTCATCCTCTTCGACGAGGTGGAGAAGGCCCACCCGCGAATCTTCGACAAGTTTCTACAGATTCTCGAAGACGGCCGCCTCACCGACGGAAACGGTTCCACGGTGTATTTCTCCGAAGCACTGATCGTCTTCACATCCAATCTCGGTGTCTACACCACCGGGGCCGACGGACACCGAACGCCGCGGATCGCCCGAGGTGCCGGTTACCGCGAGGTGGAGTCGACCATCCGCGAGGCCGTAGCCGAGCACTTCACCCGAGAGCTGGGTCGCCCGGAGCTGCTGAACCGAATCGGTGAGAACATCGTCGTATTCGACTTTGTGTCGGAGACGGTCGGCGACGACCTGGTCGACCTGTTCGTGACGAACATCGGTAACCGCGTTCGCGAAACCACCGGCGCGCGGCTGACAGTCGCCGAGGATGCATTGCAGACTCTGCGCCAGGGCGCGACATTGAATCTCGACTTCGGGGGCCGTGGTGTCGCCAACGTCCTCGAGGCCATGCTCGTGAATCCGTTGGCACGGGCGATGTTCGAGCTGGCGACGATCCCGCCGGAGCTGACGGTCACCAGGGTCAAACGCTCAGGTGAGACCTGGACGGTCTGGTTGCGGTGACTCCGAGCATCCGGCGCCCCCATCCGGCCTTCGAGTACTCGCAGGGTCTCGACACGCCACAAACCCACTCACAGAACGAGGTCGGCGACTGATGCCCATCGATTACACCCATCCGGGCCGGATCAACTATGAACATCCGGGCCGGGGATCTCGCGCCAGGCCGGCCACTGCGGATCCAGTTGCGGACAGTCCGGCCGATCCCGTAACCGAGGCATCGTCGAGCCAGCCGATCAACTATCGACGGCGCGATCGTGTGTCACGACCTGCTCCGGACCGACAGGACGCGGCTCCCGTGCCAACGCCCACTCCTCGCGAACACGCCAACGATCAGGTCACCTGCACGTGTGGCGCAACGGCGGATCGCAGCGTGCTGGCCCAGTGTGTGTCTTGCGGTGCCGACCTCTGGGCACTGGCGGGTGTGCACAGCCAATCCCGGAATGCAGCGGCTGCCCCCGTCACAGCTCGCCGCCCCGTCGGTTTTCACCTCCCGGAGTCTGCGCCTGAATACCTCGACAACGGGTTTGTGGCACAGATGCAGTCCTACTCAGACGGTCTGCGCGCGAGCGTGAACGCGGGGTTGGAGTATGAGGGTCGAGTAGTCGACTCGGAGTGGAAACAGGTAGCTGCTGCAATCCTGCGCCTTCACTGGTGGGATCCCTCCGCACTCACGCTCGAAGTGCTTCGGGTCAACATCATGAAGCTGAAGATCCAGGAATGGGCGGCACGAGGCGGTATGGCCGACCTGTCCGAGATCGGCTGGACGCACGTGCTCGACTTCGTCGAGACCATCGACACCGTGGACACCCCCGGAGATCGTGACTGGACCACCGGCGACATCGAACTCCAACATGTCGATGCCATTCCGCAGCGATTCGATCATCTCGAGTCGATCCGCCGGATCGGGGCGATGGTCGCCGATGTCGACGTCTCCGGTCAGGACGTGTTCATCAAGCTCGCCAACGTGTTCAACGGCCATATCAAAGACTTCGGACGGCGCAACAACTGCGAACTCGAGATCGTCGCAACTGACATCACGGATGCCATCACGTCCCGCAGCGGTTGGCTTCCCGATTGGGCTTTCGCGTGGCCCACGTACTTCGGCGAGCTCGGCGTCTACGCCTACAACGACTGGGTGTGCGGTCAGGAGCGCGCCGAATGGCATATCGCGAAGTACATCATCGACGAAGCACGGGGAGCGAACTGACATGACCTCCACATCCGAGCCGCGACTGAGCGACCTCACCGGCGCAGCCGCCGACGCAGCCGCGCGATTGCGCGCCCAGCGTCGGCCGCTTCCGGTGGTCGGGCACAAGGAGGTGACCCGACAGGTCGAGCGCAAGGGTTTCCTGGGCCGAACCGAGACTGTGCCCGAGACCGCGCGAGTACCGATCGAACTCCCGGGGTGGCCCATCGGTCTCAATCGCGTGGTTCTGCGTGCCGCCTCCGACACCATCGACGAGGTCGTGTTGACCCCGGAGGGCAAGGTCGTCACGCTGCGCGTCGATCGGGACAAGCCCGAGGAGGTCCGCGTCGCGTCCCCCCACGCCCGATACGCATTGCGCGTCGCGCAGAGCGTCGGAGGAACACCGGAATGGGTACAGACCGGCAACGGATCCGACAGCGCCGCACGTCACCAGCGGGCGACCACTGCCGGTGATGCCGTCGGGCGACTGGTCGAGTTGATCTCCCGGATGGGTTGACCATCACCGCCCCGCACCGGCAGTGTCCGGATCGCCGAGGGCGAACCCGCAGGTCATCCATCCGAACCAGTGACCGGGTCAAACCGTTCACATAGAGTGTTGTCGATTGCTCCGAGTGGCCCGTATCGGGCACATCGGACATCACGAGACCCCGTACCAACAGAAAGGCGCAAACCATGGGCGTGAGCCTGAGCAAGGGCGGAAACGTTTCGCTGAGCAAGGAGGCTCCGGGCCTGACTGCGGTCTCCGTCGGCCTCGGCTGGGACATCCGAAGCACGACCGGTACCGACTTCGACCTCGACGCCAGCGCCATCGCGCTCGGCGCGGACAAGAAAGTCCTCTCCGACCAGCACTTCATCTTCTTCAACAACCTGCGTTCGCCCGACGGCTCGATCGAGCACACCGGCGACAACCTGACCGGTGAGGGCGAGGGCGACGACGAGGTCATCAAGGTCGACCTCGCGGGCGTTCCGCCGAACGTCGACTCCATCGTCTTCCCCGTCTCGATCTACGACGCGGACGCACGGTCGCAGTCGTTCGGCCAGGTGCGCAACGCGTTCATCCGCGTCGTCAACCAGGCCGGCGGCGCCGAGATCGCCCGCTACGACCTCAGCGAGGATGCCTCCACCGAGACCGCGATGGTTTTCGGTGAGCTGTACCGTCATGGGTCGGAGTGGAAGTTCCGCGCGGTCGGCCAGGGCTACGCCTCGGGTCTCGCGGGTATCGCCCGCGACTTCGGTGTGAACGTCTGAGTCTCTCGTAGACTCCGGCTGTCCGCCTGAACGTGCTTGTGGATGCCGCACCCGTTGTCGAACGGGTGCGGCATCCGCGCGTCACCACTCCTCTCCGACAATGCGGTCGGCTGGTTTCCACGCACCCTAGAAAGGCCACAAGCCAGTGGTAGTAAGAATTTTCGGCCTCTCGGTCGTCGTGACGATCGTGTCGCTGATCATCGCTTTCCTCTATGGCGGCGTCGAAGCGCTGATCCTGACCGCCATCCTCGGCGTCTTCGAGATCTCGCTCTCCTTCGACAACGCGGTCATCAATGCCACGATCCTCCGCCGGATGAGCGAGTTCTGGCAGAAGATCTTCCTCACCATCGGCATCCTGATCGCCGTCTTCGGTATGCGACTGGTGTTCCCGCTGGTCATCGTGTGGCTCGCGTCGGGTCTCAACCCGGTTGAGGCGCTCGACCTCGCACTGAACCCGCCGCCCAACGATGCGGCGTACTTCCCCAACGGCGATCCCAGCTACGAGACGATCATCACCGACGCCCACCCGCAGATCGCGGCCTTCGGCGGCATGTTCCTGCTGATGCTGTTCCTCGGCTTCGTCTTCGAGCAGAAGGAGCTCACCTGGCTGACCTGGATCGAGCGGCCGCTCGAGAAGATCGGCAAGCTGGAGATGCTCGAGGTCGTCATCGCCATGACGCTTCTCGTCCTCACTGCGACCTACATCGCCGCGCCCGACGAGCGGTCGACGGTCATGATCGCCGGCTCACTCGGCATGATCACCTACATCCTGGTCAACGGCCTCGGTGAGTACTTCAACGTCGAGACCGCGGAAGATGACGAAGCGGCCGAGCCCGGCACCGACGCCGCGGAGAAAGCGGCAATCGAGAAGACCAACGGAAAGTCGGGCCCGTCGGACCTGGCCAAGGCGACAGGCAAGGCCGGTTTCTTCCTGTTCCTCTACCTCGAGGTCCTCGATGCGTCGTTCTCGTTCGACGGCGTCATCGGCGCGTTCGCCATCACGGCGGATCCGATCATCATCGCCCTCGGCCTCGGCCTCATCGGTGCGATGTTCGTCCGTTCGCTCACCGTCTACCTGGTGCGCAAGGGCACGCTGTCGGAGTATGTGTACCTCGAGCACGGAGCGCACTGGGCGATCGGCGCGCTGGCGTTCATCCTGCTGTACTCCATCGGCACCCACGTCCCCGAGATCATCACCGGCCTGATCGGTGTCGCGCTGATCATCGCCGCACTGATCTCCAGCATCGTGCGTCGAAACCGCCTCGCGGCGAAGGGTGAAGAGGAGAAGGTCAACATCTGACCATTCGCTCGCTGAGCTGAGGTGCGAGCGAAGCGCTCCCCCTGCTCCCCGAGGTGCGAGCGAAACGCCTCCCCCTGCTCCCTGAGGTGCGAGCGAAGCGAGCCTCGAAGGGTTTGGCGACGGAGGTTGCGAAGACCCTTCGTGACGCTCGCAAGCTCGCTCCTCAGGGAGCAGGGGGACGCTCGCAAGCTCGCTCCTCAGGGAGCAGGGGGACGCTCGCAAGCTCGCTCCACAGGGAGCAGAGGCCGGAGCCGGGTACCACCCACGAACAACTGCGCCGCAGGACCCGAAGGTCCTGCGGCTCAGTGGTTTCGAGAGCCCGACTCAACCCTGCTGCTGCCCGAGTTGCTGAGTGATCTGCTGGTTGATCTGGTGCAGGCTGGGCACCGACATGCCCGGGAGATGGCCCTGGATGGTGCGCAGGACCGACGAGTCGTCGCGCACCTTCTCGCTCGATTGCACCAGAACCGTTCCCGCGCCGGTGAAGTCGAACTGGCGCTCCTCGCCCGAGTTCAACCCCATCCGCCGGCCCGCGGCCGCGATGAAACCGTTGACCCACGCCTCGTCGTAGTGATGACTGGGCGACGGGCAGTCCGACCATCCGACGAGCGCTTCGGGGTCGACGCGCACCGGCGGTTCGACGAACATCACCGGGCCGTTCGACGACGCGAGGAACTTGCCGGTGCCGATGAGTGTCAGGAATCCGGGCACGATGGACTGGTTCAGCGACAGGTTCGGCTGGAAGGCAAGGAGATTGGCTGCCCGGATGGTGAGGTTGCCGTCTTCGAGGTCATAGGCGTTGATGTCGTATCCGCGGTCGCCGATGATCAGCTTGCCGTGGCCCTCCGCGACGACGTAGTCACCGAGGTACAGCGGGGCGGAGAACTGCTGCGCCACCATCTGCAGCATGTTCCCCTGCAGACCCTGGGTCAGTGCGGTGAACTGCATCTGACCGTAGTAGGCGATCATCGCGCCCTTGGACATGAACCACGGCTGGTTGAGGTCGATGCAGAAAGAGTAGTTGTTGTCCGGCACGTTGTCGTCCGACGGCAAGTTCATCGGACTCCACACGGTGTTGAGTTGGCTCACAGTTTCTCCTCCGATGCCTGCACGTACACGATGCCCTGTCCGGAGCACTCCAATTGCATTGCCTCGCCGCCGGTTCGGCCTACGTTCCGCCAGCTCATCGCCGACCGCAGGCTGGTGTTGACCTGACCGGCCGACCCGACGAACGCCTGCGGGTCGACGGTCACCGGCGGCTTGGCCGGGGACACCTCGAGCTCGAAGACCCCGCCGTGCCCGAGCAGCACCGCCGAACCCGGACCCGACAGCTGCGTCGTGAACATGCCCTGACCGGTGACGGCTCCGGCAGCAGCGGACCGCAATGCACCGAACAGGCCGCCACCACCGCCGCCACCGCCGCCCTGTGAGGCGACCGAGACGACGGAGGCCTGCAGGTTGGCCGCGTAGGCGAGCAGCCGCGACGCCTCGACCCGGATCGTGCCGCCGACCGCTGCGAGATCCACGACGTGCACCTCGATGCCGAGGAAGCCGTAGTGCACCTCGCCGTGCCCCTGCGCGATCATCGTCGACTCGTGCTCGCCGGCGAGCATCCGGCCGGCCATCCCGCCCATGCCGCCCAGTCCCGGCATCCCGCCGCCCATACCGCCGGCCCCCGCGATCTGGTGGGGCTGGAAATGCACGTTGCCCTTGTAGAAGAGCATCGCCCCGCGTCGCGCGACGACCGGCCCGGTACCGCCGATGTCGACGGAGACGACCTTGCTGTTGACCTTGGTGAACATTCTCGCTACCTCACCCTCACCGCTCGGCCGGCTGGATCGACACGACGCCGCTGCCTTCCCAGCGCAACGAGAACGCCTCTCCGCCACCCTGTCCCAGCGCCGACCGCCAGGAGACATCGGTGACGAAGGACTGACTCAACTGGCCGCGGGCGCAGACGAACGCGTCCGGGTCGACCACGAGCGGATACTGCGGTGACACCTCGAGGTGGATGAGCGGGCCGCCGTTGGACAACAGTGCGATCTGCCCGTGGCCGCTCACCGTCGTGGTGAACAGACCCTGACCCGACGACGCTCCGCGCAGGCCGGCGAAGGTGACGTTGGTCTGCAGGTTGCCGTTGAGCACCATCAGTTGCTCGGATTCCACCTGCAGGGTCTCGTTGTTGAGCTCGATGACGGTCGTCTCGGCGGCGTTGTGCGCGAAGTACACGATGCCGTTGCCGGAGGCCTCCATGAGCGACAGCGCCTCCCCGGTGGCCCGCTGCTTCAGGCCCGCGAGCACGCCGTCGCCGCCGCCGAAGCCCGCCGATTTGAAGGTGACCTGTCCCTCGTAGGCGACCATCGACCCGCTGATCGCGCGGACCGAGGAGTTGTTCAGCCTGGCTTCCACCACGCGTTTGGACCGTTGTACCAACTGCATTCGACGTGCCTCTCTCGCGCCGTGGGGAGGCCGCCGTTCGACCATCCCTCGTTCGTCTCCCGACGCCATCCCCGCACCGCGGCACCTGCCGGCATCTCGGCATCCCAGCTCGCCGTGAGCCGGGGAATCCGGCCTCATACCGAGATGAAAATAGCCGATAGCATCGAGTGGTGCCCGGAAACTTCGTACGTCGTTGGTTCGGGAACGATTCACGCACGAATTCCGCGCCACCTGCATCATCGGAACAAATGACGGCGGCGTTCCTGGAGTCCGAATCCGTCCTGGCCGAGATCGATCCGGCCGTCGCGGTGACCGCCGCCCTCGACCCGCGCTCTCGCCTGCGCGCCTCGTGGTCGGATATCCGCGAGCAGCACGCCCAGGCAACGTCGGACTACCTCCGGCTGGTGTCCCCGCCGGCCGGCACACGCGTCGACCCCCGGGATCTCGACCGGTCGACGCAGACGCTGCGGTCGATCACCGCCTCCATGCGCGACTTCGCCCAGACCAACGCCGAGACCCTCGAGCGGGCGCGGGCCACGGCGCGGGCCGCCGACGCCCAGGACCACGAGGCCCGGGTGGCCGCCAACCGGGCGATGACCGCCCTGGAGAACACCGCACCGGCGGTGGCACGACTGCAATCGGTGTCGGATGCCACCGACGACCTCGCGCGTGCGCTCACGGCTTTCGACCAGGACGCGGGGCTGCGTGACCGGCAGTCCGCCGCGGCAGCCGTACTCAGTTCGGCGCGCCGCCTCGAACAACTTCTCGCCGAGGCCCCCGCCTTCGCCGACCGCGCACAGCAGGTCATCCGTTCGGTGGAAACGCGCCGGAGCGCGGTGTCCACCCGGAGCGCGCAACTCCCCGACACGCTCTCGGCGCTGCGCCGGGAGTTCAGTGCCGATTGCTCCCTCGATCTACAGCGCAACGGCTCGGTCGTCGACGAACGGCTCGAACACGCCGACGCCGAGCTCGCGGCCGCCCGCGCGATGGTCGATGCTGCCCCCGACCAGGCCATCGGCCGCGCCGACGCCGCCCGCGACGACCTGGCCGTCGCGGAGAAGGCCGTCGACGCCGTGCTCGACCGGTTGCGACTCCTGCGGGAGGTGCGCGCCGACCCGCGGGGCGCGGAGCAGCGCGTGCGCTTCCGCCTGCGCGACGCCCAGCTCTTTGCGGTCAATCACCGTCTGGTTGACGAATGGGGCTCGGTCCTCGATGCTCAGGCCGACCGGATCGAGCGCGCCAAAGGGGTTCTGGATCGCATCCACCCCGACTACTGGAGCTACCTGACGCAGCTGCGTGCGGTGGACGACCGGATCACCGAGATCGTTTCGCGGATGAGAGGACAGGTGGCCGCAGGATGACCACCACTGCACGACACGACGACACCGGTCTCGAGCCCGGGACGATCCGGCACTTCGACCACCTGGAGCCGTCGGTCTCGAACTCCCTGTTCCACCGGCAGCCCGAGCCGATCGAGCCGACCTGGCCGGCGCAGCGGCTCGCCGTCGCGCTGGGCGCCACCCTGTACGTCCCGGCAACCCGGCCCGATCTTGCCGAGGTCATCCGCCGACGCCGCGCCGAGGGTGTGATCTCGATGGTCATCGACCTCGAGGACGCGGTCGCCGACGACGAGGAGGCCGAGGCGATCGAGCACGCCGTGGCCGCGTTGCGCGCTATCGCCGCGAACCCGTGCCGGCCGATGTTGCTGTTCGTCCGTCCGCGGTCGGCCGACCGGATAGTGCCGATCGCCACCGCGCTCGACACCCCGTCGGTGCTGACCGGGTTCGTCATCCCGAAGTTCTCGTCGGAGAGTGCACCCGAGGCGCTCGACGCCGTTGCCGCTGCCGGACAGATCCTCGACAAGCACCTCTGGGTCATGCCGGTTCTCGAGTCGGCCGCGGTGGTGCACCGCGAGACCCGCGACGACGAGTTGACCGCCCTCGCGTCGCTCCTGAGCGCGCACCGCGACCACGTGCTCGCCGTGCGCATCGGGGCCACCGACATCTGTAGTCATTTCGGCATCCGCCGGGATCGTGACCTGACCATCTACGACGTCCGGGTCGCGGCCGATGTGATCGCCGGCATCGTCAACCATCTCGGCCGCAGCGACGAGAGCGGTTTCGTCGTGACGGGGCCGGTGTGGGAGTACTTCGCCGACCACGAGCGCATGTTCCAGCCCATGTTGCGTCACACGCCGTTCCGCGAGAACGACGCCGTCTACTTCCGGCAGCAGCTCGTCAGCCGCGACATGGACGGTCTGCTTCGCGAGATCACCCTCGACCGCGCCAACGGCCTGCACGGCAAGACCGTCATCCACCCCGCGCATGTCGCCGCGGTGCACGCGTTGTCGGCGGTCACCCACGAGGAGTATCACGATGCACTCGACATCCTGGCCGGCGAGTCCGGCGGGGTACGGGCGTCGTCGTACCGCAACAAGATGAACGAGCTGAAGCCCCACCGCAACTGGGCCTTGCGGGTCATCGATCGCGCTGCCGCCTTCGGCGTGACCCGCCAGGGGGTTTCGTTCGTCGACCTGCTCACCGCGCTCGCCTCGCCCGGGCCGGCCAACTCGTGAACGATCCGGACACCGTCGGCATCGACTGGGTGACCGAATGTTTCGGCGTCGAGATCGCCGACGTCGGCGACACTCCGGGTCACGCGGTCCGCGACCTCGTCTCACTCGGCTTGCGCCACAACCGACGCCGTGCTCATCTGCTGGTCTCGACCGTGCTGGGCAAGCACATCACGACCTCGCCCGCCATCGTCCGTGGCGCCGCCGACGATCTCGGCGCCGCGATCATCGCCGAGATCGGTGCGAATGCGGCACGCGACGCCGCCGTCTTCGGCTTCGCCGAAACCGCGACCGGACTCGGACACTGTGTCGCCGAACGCATCTCCGCGTCCCGGTATCTGCACTCGACGCGGCGCAGACGAGCCGGCGTGACGGTGTCAGGAACCTTCGAGGAGGGGCACTCGCACGCGACGACGCATCTGCTGCAGCCCAGTGATCCCGCATTTCTCGACCCCGTGACGCCGGACGAGGTGCTGATCCTGGTCGACGACGAGATCTCCACCGGCAAGACCGCGCTCGGCGCCATCGAGGCCATCGTCGCGGACCGTCCCCGTAAGCGGTTCGTCGTGGCGTCCCTGGTCGACATGCGTACGCCCGCGCAGAAGTCCGAATGCGATTATCTCGCAGCGAAACTCGGCGTCGAGGTCGCCTATGTGGCGCTCGCGCACGGCTCGATCACCCTTCCCCCGGACCTCCTCGATGCGGTGTGGCAGCTCGGGTCCGACGAGCTCAACCCGGCGGCAGCCCGGCGCGGCGGCCTGGTCGCGGTGGCCCTCGACTGGCCGGCGGCAGTTCCCGACGGCGGGAGGCACGGAATTCTCCGCACCGACTCGACGGGCTTCCGGCGAGCGGCGACCGCGGCCGCCGACACCGTGGCGGCACAACTCGATCCGCGGCGCCCGGTTGTCGTGATCGGGCACGAGGAACTGATGTACGCACCCTTGTGCATCGCCGAGTCGCTGGAGCGTCGTGGCTTCGCCACCGGATACCAGACCACCACGAGGTCGCCGGCCCAGGTGCACGACGTCCCGGGGTATCCGCTCCGGCGCGGATTCCGGTTCACCGCACCGGAACCCGATCCGGAGACGCCGCGCTATGTCTACAACGTGTCCTCCGTCTACCATCCGGACCCGCAGGTCGTCCTGATCGTCGACTCGCCGGCGGACACCGATGAGTTACGCGCGCCCGGTGGACTCGTCGACGTCCTCACCGCCGCCGGGCACCCGGTGGTGCTGGCCGTCTTGCCCGCCACCGACCAGCCTGCCCTGGCACGAACCCGAGAGGCGGTGCGCTGATGGACATCGCCACCACCACACCACCGCTGTGCGGACCGGAGTTCGGTTCGTACGCGGCCGACGAAGTCACCTGGCTGCTCAAAGACCTGTCCGACGTGGCGCTGGAAGGTGAACTGCGCGAACGGGAACGTCGAATCCAGTCCGGTCAGGCCCACTATGCGGAGTCGCTGCCGATCGAGTACCAACCCGGCCGCGAGTACCAGGAACTCTTCCATGCGACGCTACGGTCTTCCGCCCAGCGGCTCGCGGAAGCCGTCGGAGTGGTGTCCGAACTCATTCTGGCCGAGCGGCATTCCACGCCGACGCTGGTGTCGCTGGCGCGGGCCGGCACCCCGGTCGGCATCCTGATCCGACGGTGGATGGCGGCCGTCCACGGCATCGAACCCCAGCACTACACGATCTCGATCGTGCGCGCACGCGGGATCGACACCGTCGCACTCGATCACATCATGGCGCGGCACCCGGCGGAGTCGGTCGTCTTCGTCGACGGCTGGACCGGCAAGGGCGCCATCCAGCGCGAACTCACCGCCGCTGTCGACGAGTACGCGCGCACCGGGCGGCCGCAATTGCACGACGAACTCGCGGTGCTGGCCGACTCCGGCTCCTGCACGACCCTGTTCGGCACCAGGGACGACTTCCTCATCGCCTCCGCCTGCCTGAATTCCACTGTCTCCGGCCTGGTCTCGCGCACCGTCCTGAATGCCGACCACATCGGTCCGGGCGAGTTCCACGGAGCGAAGTTCTACCGCCATCTCGCCGACTTCGATGTCTCGGGACTGTTCCTGGACACCGTCAGCGCCGAGTTCGATGCAGTCGCCGACCGAGTTCGGGCGACGGTGTCGGCGATGACGCCGGAGTCACGCCGGCCCGACTGGTCCGGCTGGCGCTCCGTGGAGCAGATCCAGACCGAGTACGGCCTGTCGTCGATCAACCTGGTCAAGCCCGGCGTCGGCGAGACGACGCGGGTGCTGCTGCGTCGCGTACCGTGGCGCATCCTGGTGCGCGCCGACGATCTGCCCGAACATCGCCACATCCGGTTGCTCGCCGCCGAACGAGATGTGCCCGTGGAGGTCTCGCCCGATCTCGCGTACTCGTGTGTCGGGCTCATCAAGGAGGACTCGTGAACGCGCTGGTCGCCACCGATCTCGACCGGACCATGATCTACTCACGCGCCGCCATGGGCGACGAGCAGTTCGCGACCCTGGAGACCGTGTGCGTCGAGATCTACCGCGACGCGCCGCTGTCGTACATGACCACGACCGCCGTCGAACTGATGACCCGTCTGGCACGTGAGGTCGTCGTCGTACCGACGACCACTCGCACCCCGGCTCAGTTTGCCCGGATCGAGCTGCCGGGCAGCCCATTTCGCCACGCCGTGGTCAGCAACGGTGGCCGGATCCTCGTCGACGGCGCCGACGATCCGGAATGGCGTGCGCACATCGACCGCGAGGTGACCCGCGCGGGCGCCACCCTCGACGAGGTCCGCGACGAACTCCGAACACGCATCGACGACTCCTGGGTCACCGCTCTGCGGACCGCCGACGACCTCTTCTGTTACCTGGTCGTCGACCCCGCGGTCCAACCGCCGGAGTTCCTCGAACAATGGCAGCAGTGGTGCGACGCACGGGGCTGGACGGCTTCCCAGCAGGGTCGCAAGATCTATGCGACCCCGCAGCCGGTGACGAAGTCGGCAGCTATCGCCGAAGTCCGGCGACGGCTCGTCGCTGACGGCACCCTCGACGACTCGGCAGCGCTCTGCGCGGCCGGCGACGGCTGGCTCGACACCGACCTGTTGCTCGCCGCCGATCACGCGATCCGCCCGCGGCACGGTGAGCTGGAATCGCTCGGCTGGTCGGCGCCCGGGCTCACGATCACCGCCGACACCGGGGCCCTCGCCGGTGTCGAGATCCTGCGGTGGTTCGGCGAGCGGAGCGGGATCACCGTGCCGGAATCCGCGACGCCGACACCGCGAGACCGGACCGTCGGGGTTCACGCGAACTGATCAACCGAACTGATCACGTGGGCATCGATCCGAGGACGTCGGAGTGCCCGTGGCGTCGGCACCAGCTGATCAGGTATCGCGCGTGTAGACCGCACCACCGGTAGACGGCGGCCTGGGTCACCGGCAGCGATGCGTCGTGCTCACCGCGCTCGACGATGATGGGCCCGAGGTAGTGGCTCGTCACCTTGTTCGCGGTGTTCGGCGACACCTTGGCGGCGCGGGCCAATGAGGCGTTGTCCGAGGCGCTGCCCGACGCAATCGCCCCCGCGAGACGGCCCGCGGTATGGCCGCGCCGACCATCGAACAACTCGTAGAGCGGTGGACGGCGCGCCGACGCGGCCCTGGGCAGGGCCTGGCCGAGCGCCACCGAGCGCACAACACCGACCAGCGTCGCGAAACCGTCCGATTTGGCGATGACCCCCGCGACCTCGTCGCGCAACCGCGCCTCGTCGAGATGGTCCTGTTCCAGCCCGTGTCCCTGGGTCGCCAGGACAACCGGCGCGTGCCGGTCATGGTGGTCGAGGGTGTCGATGACGTCGAGTCCGTCGAAGGTCCATTCCAGGTCAGGTCGGTTCCAGATCAGATCCGCCACCACGACGTCGAATCGCACGTTGCCGGCGATGCACTGGACGAACTCGTCGCGGCCGGTGGCAACGGTGACCGTGGCCTGATCGAGCGCCTTGGTCAGCGGCACCGCGACCACGTGTCCCAGCGGGGAGGCGACAAGGACCCGCATGTCGGTCGGCACAGGCATGATCATGCCCGATATGTACGCGGTGTGCGCGATCACGCATCCGATCGGACTAGAGGGTGGTTATTTACCCTGCAATCACCACATCGGGTTCGAGATACCGCTGACAAATCGTCTCACGTTCGTAAGGCTGAAGAAGTTGGCGTTCGTGAAATACATTCTCGATGCCCGATCGCGAGTCATGTCGATCATCCGAGAGAGTCCCGCCGTTTGTTCGGCTCACAGCTCCCGGCCGAATCGAAGTCGACAGGAGATCCCGGCACGTGTCCGTACCCCTCAACGACGCCCCCCGGTCGGCGACCCCCGGCACCGGGCCCACTGCCGCGCCGAGTCCGGAGCGGCGGATCACGGCCGTCGTTGCCGAGCACGACATCTTCGACGCCGCCCTGGCCGCTCTCGTGGAGAGCGCCGGCTACGACGCGACGGTCGTCGAACCCGCACAGCTCGCTGCCCTACGGAACCCGAGCGCGATTCTGGTGCGGTCGGCCGCGATGCTCGGATTCGTCCGGCGGGTGGCATCGCTGCGCACCGTCAACGTCATCTTCGTGGGCAACGGGGTCGCGGGCTTCGATCACATCCGTGTCTCACCGCGGGCCCCGGCCGCCGAGGACGAGCTGCAGCGGGCGCTCGAGACTGCGGTGGGACCGCCGACCCCGCCGTCCGCACCCACACTCGCGAACCGGGTGCGCATCACCGAACGGGAGCTGGAGATCCTGCAGACCTACACATTGGGTGCGACGCTGCGTCAGACGTCGCGTATCCACGAGATCGCCGAGAGCACGGTGCGCGAGCACTATCGGCGTGTCGCCCGACGCTACGAGGAAGCCGGCCGGCCGATCGGGAACAAGGCCCAGTTGCTGGTCGAGCTCATCGCCGACGGCTGGGTGCGCCCCTGACACCGCCGCCGTGGCCGACGTGCGGCTCAGTTGGTGTCCTTTGCCTCACGACAGAGGCTCTCGGACGGTGCAGACTTCCGACCATGACCGCGCCCTCCGACTCCCTCGACCAACGGGGGGGTCGGGAACCGACGGACCGGCACGGCGTGGACGCTCGCCGGGATGGAGCTGTTCGTGTCGTTGTCGGCACTCGCCGGGGGCTCGGCTCTCATGACCGATCAGTGGTCGATGCCGCGGGAGTGGCTCACCCACACGCCGTTCGAGACCTGGACCGCTCCCGGTGTCGCGCTGATCGCCGTGATCGCGTTACCCCACCTGGTGGCTGCCGTGGTCGCCGCCGTCCCGTCCGTGCCCGCGCGGTTGGGCATAATCGGCGGCCTGCTCGCCGGGTCGTCGCTGATGGTCTGGATCATCATCCAGATCGCGCTGCTGCAGGTGTTCTTCTTCCTACAACCCGTGCTCTTCGTCGTCGGCATCGGTGAGATCGCGCTGGCGATCCGCTGGCGGCGTGTCCGCTGCCCGTCGACGCCGGGTGACGGCGCTGAACCCTAGAAGAGCCCCACGGCGCGGCCGATCAGACCGAGCGCGACGATGAGAAAAATGATCGCCGCGATGGCGATGACGATCACGCCGCCGGCACGCCTGCGTTGCGGCGGTTCGTGCTCCTCTCCCCCGACCGCGGATTCCGCCGGCGGTGTGTCACCGGGCGCCACTCCGCCGCCGGGCTCGAGTCCCGCCGTGCTGGACGGGTCGGGGTTCTGCGGGTTGAACGGTTTGCGGGCGGGGTCGTTGTCAGCCATATGGGCGGTGTACCCGGAATGGCGCGAAGTCACTCGTGGGCGATCAGAGGCCGGGTGCGAGTGCGGCGAACATCACGGGTAGATCCTCGGCCCAGTAGGGCCATGCGTGCGTTCCGATCGCACGGAGATGGACGACGGGCTGCAGTCCCTCGGACCTCATCCGGCGGGCGAACTCGTTCGAGCACGCGTTGACCGAGTTCTCGAGTACCGCTCCCGTCGCGATCTTCTCCCCACGGTGCCGGCCCGGGTCGAGCCGGGTGCGTTGATCGAGGGGGCCGGGCGCGCCGGTCCCGGACGCGATGAAGACGCGCATCCCGACGAGGGCCGGCAGGCGGCGACCCGGGTCGTGGTCGGCCCATCCCGGCGCGTTCCACGGACCCCACATGTTGGTGGGATCCCCACCGTCGCGGATGATCGCGGCTCGGATCTGCCCTTCGTGCACCGGGCCGGTCGTGAACGGGCAACCGCTGATGGAACCGACGCCCGTGTACAGGCCCGGCCGGCGCGTCGCGAGTGTGAACGCGGCCTGGCCGCCCATGGACAGGCCCGCGACCGCGTTCCGCCCGTTGCCGTGGAACCGGCCGTCGATCAGCGACGGCAGTTCGACGGGCAGGAAGGTCTCCCACTGCGGACGCCCGAACGTCGCGTCGTCGTGCTGCCAGTTCGTGTAGAACGCCCCCTGGCCGCCGGGCAGCACCGCATCGACGTCCTTGTCGCGGAAATACCTGTCCGCGCGGGCTTCCCGAATCCAGTCGCTGATCGCCGTCTTGCGGCCGCCCCCGTCGAGGAGATACAGCGTCCCGCGCGACCGGGACTGCGCCGGGTGCAACACACTCACCGGCACGTCCCGGCCCATCGCAGCCGAACGGATCACCAGATCGTGCCGCTGCGGCCCGACCGCCACACTGCTGATCACCGACGCCGACGCGGATACCGGTGCCGCCGAAACGATTCCCTGCGTACCCGAGACGATCGGACCGGCGACGAGCGCAGCCGCGAAGACCCTGATCAACCGGCGCCGAGCACGACTCATCCGGGGAGCACACCCAGCTGCCCGAGGAAGTCGAGCTGATCGAAGTACAGGTGCTCGGACATCAGCTCCGAGCCGTCGATCCGGTAGGTCGCACTCCATCGGAACGAGACAGGCCGTCCGGTGGGTTCGACCGGACCCGACGGACTCTGCAACACACCGTCGTGGACACCGTCGAACGTGCCCTCCACCGAGGCGTTGTCGCCGTCGACGACATACGAACCAACGGTGAGGCGACCGTCGGAGAAGGCGCCCTGGAAGACGGACAGGAAACCCAGTACGCCCTCCCGTCCCGTGAACACCCCACCCGGTGAGACCAATTCCGCATCGGCGGACCATGGTTCGTTCTCCGGTGCGCGGTCGTTGAAGGCATCGACGTGCGCGTCGATGACTGCTCGTGCATCACTCATGTCGGGCTCTCTTTCTCGGTTGTCGTCGGCAGGTGCGCCGACATTCGGGTATCCGGATGACACAGACCGCGCGGCGGGTCAGGATGAGCGGGTCGATCGACGAACCGCCCGATCGACTTCGGTCACGATCGTCTGGGTCGAGTCGTAACCGGCGATTGCATGCGCCATCTGCCGGCACCGAACGGCAACGCCGTCGTCGGCCAGGATGCGGCGTACCGTCGCGGCGAGGTCCGCAGGAGCGGGTCGCCGGGTCCCCAGATCTGCGCCGACCCCGAAGTACGCCACCCGAGCCGCGACTTCGGGCTTGTCCTCACCCCCTGGTGCGACGACGACGGGCACGCCGTGGCGCAGCGCCTGCAGCACTCCGCCGTAGCCGCCGTTGGTGATCAGCACCGATGTGCGCGGCAACAGTGCGCCGTAGTCGAGGAACCGCGCGACCCGCGTGTTGTCGTTCCGCGGCACGGGATCCGGTTCCGCACCGCCGGTTGTCACGACGACCTGGACGTCCATCTCGGCCATCCCGGCGACGGCGGGTTCGATCAGTTGGGAGAAGTCGTCGTTGTCGAGCGTGCCCTGGGTGACGTGGACGATCGGGCGGTCGTCGTCGAGCATCTCCGACCACCACGACGGCGGGGGAACAGCAACGCCGGCGAACACCGGCCCCGCGAACACCGTGTTCGGCGCGAGATCGGATCGGGAATACTCGAATTCGGCCGGCCCCAACTGGACGAAACGGTCGAACGCGCTGGACAGGTCGAGGACGAAATGATCAAGCGAGCCCCCGGACCGTCGGACGAGGTCACGCGCCGAGGACTGCGTGGACGCGAACAACAGCCGTCGTACTGCCATGTGAGCCAACCGGTTACGGAGCCGACCCAGCCGGCCGGTCATCGGCGGCAAGCCGCTGTTGAAGGGTGCGACGTCGGGACTGGACTGAGCGAGCGGCATGGTGCCGACGCCGATGACCGGAGGCCGCCGGCCCGGGGGCCGGGACAGCAGGGGGATGATCCCGGCGAAGGTGCCGTCGCACAGGATCACGTCGACGCCCCGGCGGCCGACGACCGACGCCACCGCCGTTGCCTGCTCCGGCAGCGGCGCGATGAACGTCCGCTCGACCTGATAGCGCGAGAGCGCCAGTCCGCGGTACCGATGCCGGTCGGGGGTGAAGCTGTCGGGGTCACGTTCGTCCAGATCGGCGACTCCGTTCAGCGATTCGACGGTCAGCCCGGCGTCGCCAACCCGGTCGGCGAAACGCGAGCCGGTCAGCATGATCACCTCGTGACCGCGATCCGCGAGCACACGTCCGACAGCGGTGAGCGGACCGACGTGTCCGGCCAGCGGCGTGGCGCACAACAGAATGGTCGACATCGATCCTCCATTTGGGTAGAGCTCGACTCTAACCAAATTGGACGACGGATGAGCGCTCTCGCGCGATCGGTCCCATCTTTGCACTTCAGCGGGCTAAGTGAATTCGGGGACCGTGATCGACCTTTGGGTGAAACCCAGCAACGCCACTACTATCGTTGTCGTTGGAGTCCGACCCGACCGGAGGCCGGCGTGAGCAAACGCCCCTACACACCGCGTAAGCGCGCGATCAGCGCCGCGCAGACGCGGACACGCATCCTCGACGCCGCCCAGGCGCTGTTCGTCCAGCAGGGATATTCGCGGACCACCGTGCAGCAGATCGCGCAGCAGGCCGGGGTGTCCGTCGGCACCGTGCATCAGGCGGGGTCGAAAGCGTCTCTCATGACGGCCGTCCTCGAACGCGCCTTCACCGGTGACGAGAAGTTCGTCTCGCTGCTCGAGCGACCCGAGTTCATCGCGATCATGAACGACACCGACACCGATCGCGCCATCGGGCGGTACGTCGACCACGTCGTCGCCGCGAACAGCCGGATCGCCGATCTATGGCATGCCGCGACGCTGGCGGCCGACACCGACCCGGCCATCGGCGAACAACTCGAGCGGTCTGAGCTCCGCCGGCTCGACGACGTGCACACCGGCTGCCACTGGTTCGTCCACCGGGGCCTGATCTCCGACACCCGGGTCGACGAATTCGCCGACATTCTGAGCTATCTCACCGGCCCGGCGACCCATCGCTACTTCACCGTCGAACGGAACTGGAGCACCGCGCGATTACGCAGTTGGCTGCTCACCGGCATCATGGCGGCGATGCGGTAGTCACGCGTACGGGTCACCGGTTGTGGTGAGTGGTGGTCGAAGGACCAGGACGACGACAATCGCGACGAGGAAGACGGCGGTCAAGGCGAACGGGACCGGGATGACCGGGTCGAGCAGGACCAGCACGGCACCGACCGGTACCACGGTGTTCACCACGCGATCAGCGTTGGCGCGCAGAGCAATCCACCAGATGCCCAGGATGAAGACGGCAATGGGGATCGTGACCGTGAACGACGCCTGGGTTTCCGTCAGCTCGCTGTGGTGGGTCAGGACGTCGATCTCGACCTCGATACCGGCCGAGAAGGCACCGGCAGCGGCGAAGACGAAGTAGTGGACGTATCCGTATCGAAGGGAGTCGGCGAGCGATCCGATGGCCCGGTGGTGCGGCGGCCAGAAGTAGATCCACCACAGCGCGGCGGTCGCGATGAACGTGAGGATCGCGATCGAGATCAGCGGGGCGAGCTCCTGTTCGTTGTGCAGGGCCTCGATGATGGCGTTCGACGACGCCAACAGGCTCTCGCCGAGCAGGATCAGCGTGAACAGTCCGTACCGTTCGGTGATGTGATGCGGATGCCACGGAGTGTTTCCCTGCTTCTCGGCGACCACCGGCACCGCGAGCTCGGCACCGACGAGCATCACGAACCCGATGGTTGCGGCTGCTCCCGACGGTACGAACAGCCATAGCAGCCACAAGATCTGGACGACGGCGATCCCGGCGGCATAGAGCCGGGTCGTCCGGCGGCGGTCTCCGGCAGAGCCGGAAGCGCGCAACCACTGCGCGACCATCGCGACGCGCATGACCACGTAGCCGAACACGACCAGGGTGAACTCGTGGTCGACGAAGGCGGGCTCGATCCCGGCGGCCAGCACCAGCACACCCGCCATCTGGACGAAGGTGAGCACCCGGTAGAGCCAGTCGTCGGTGCCGAACGATGTCGCGAACCAGGTGAAGTTCATCCACGCCCACCAGATGGCGAAGAAGATGAAGGCGTACGACACGACCCCGTCGACGATGTGGTTCTCGGTGAGTGCGTGATGGAGCTGGACGGCTGCGATGCTGACCGCGACCACGAAGACCAGATCGAAGAAGAGCTCGAGCGTGCTGGCCGTCCGGCCCGGTTCGGCCGGGTCTCGTAGGCGCATGGTGCTCAGGTGAAAGCGCTCAGACATCGTTGCCCCCGATCGGTCGCTGCGTGTGCACGAGATCATGCCATCGGCGCCGAGGGCATGCGCTCAGGAGTGCGGGTCGGGGTGTCCCACCGCCGACGGCGGTCGGCGTGAGGGGCGCACGCCGTGTGACCTCGGCGATCTGCGCAGGTGACGGGCGGGATGGACCCGTCGTGGCACAGTGAACACGTGCTGCTGCCCACCCTGACCCCCACCGCACCGGACGACCCCGCCGTGATCCGTGTCGGCGACGACAAGCTGTCGCGCGAGGACCTCGTCGGGGCCGCGACGGCGGTCGCCGAACGGATCGCCGGTGCCCGAACCGTCGCGGTACTGGCCACGCCGACGGTGGAGACGGTGCTGGCGGTGGTGGGCGCGCTGATCGCCGGGGTGCCGGTCGTCCCCGTTCCGCCCGACTCCGGGCCGCGCGAGTTCGAGCACATCCTCGCGGACTCGGGGGCACAGGCGTGGCTCGGACAGGCCCCCACCGCGCCGACCCTGCCCGTCATCCCGGTCCGCCGCTACGCGAAATCGTGGCACCGTCACCCGGAACCGCACGCCGATTCGACCGCACTGATCCTCTATACCTCCGGCACGACCGGCCTCCCCAAAGGTGTTCCGATCACCAGGCAGAGCATCGCCGAGGGCCTCGACGCACTCGCCGATGCGTGGCTGTGGACCGCCGACGACACTCTGGCGCATGGCCTTCCGCTGTTCCACGTCCACGGGTTGATCCTGGGGGTCCTGGGTCCCCTGCGACGGGGCGGGCGACTGATCCACACCGTCACCCCGACCGCGGACACCTACGCCGGTGCCGCCGGATCCGGCGCGACCATGTTCTTCGGCGTGCCGACGGTGTGGAGCCGCGTCGCCGCCGATCCGACTGCGGCACAGACGCTGTCGTCGGCGCGCGTCCTGGTGTCGGGCAGCGCCCCGCTTCCCGTGCCGGTCTTCGAGCGGATCCACGAGCTCACCGGCCACGAGATCGTCGAGCGTTACGGCATGACCGAGACACTGATCACCGTCAGCACGCGCGTCGACGGACAGCGCCGGCCCGGATGGGTGGGTCTCCCGCTCGCCCACGTGGAGACCAGGCTGGTGGAGAACGGTGAGCCGCTGCCCCACGACGGCGAGAGCGTGGGCGATCTCCACGTCCGCGGCCCGATGATGGCGTCCGGGTATCTGAATCGTCCGGATGCGACTGCCGAATCCTGGCTTTCCGACGGCTTTTTCGCGACCGGTGACGTCGCGGTCATCGACGGGGACGGGATGCACCGCATCGTCGGCCGACGAGCGACCGACCTCATCAAGTCCGGCGGGTTCCGCATCGGGGCCGGCGAGATCGAGACCGTCCTGCTCGCCCACCCGGCGGTCCGCGAGGTGGCGGTGATCGGCGTCCCCGACGACTACCTGGGCCAACGCATCGTCGCCTACGTCGTCGGCGACCAGGTCGCCGACACCGAGCTCATCGAGTTCGTCGCCGGCGAGCTGTCGAATCACAAGCGGCCGCGCGAGATCCGGTTCGTCGAGTCCCTCCCGCGCAATGCGATGGGCAAGGTGCAGAAGAAGCTGCTGGAATGACCGTCGTCTGAAAACCGCCCGGTGGAGCGGACCCGACGACGGTCTGTCGGCTGTCCGTTTTCCACGGGCGGTTTTCAGATGGCTGACGTAGTTATCCACAGACGTCTCGGACGCCGGGTTCTGCCCGCCGCCACGACCGACACTGTCCCGCATGACCTTCGACGAGCTCACCGAGGGGTTCGGCGGCGTCGTCGCCACCCATCAACTCCTGGCCGCCGGCGAGACCGCCGCATCGATCCGGGATGCGTGCCGTTCCGGCACGCTCTCGTCGATACGCCATGGGTGGTATCGGACCGAGTCCGCCGATCCAGAAGTGGTCGGGGCCGTCGCCGATCACGGCGTCGTCTCCTGTGCGACCGCGCTACGACGCCACGGACTCTGGATACCTGAACATCCCGAACAAGTGCATTCGCGGGTGACGCGCCACGAGCGTCGCCGATCCCACGACAGGTGCCGACGGTAGGCCGGCCGACCCCGGCCGACGGCGCCGTCGACGATGTCGCGACAGCATTGCAGTACGCCGCCCGGTGCTTCGACGTCGAGGGATTCGTCATCCTGTGCGACTCCGCACTCAACACCGGCAAGATCACGCCCGCACGACTCCGCACCGAGTTCGATGACGCGCCGATGTTCATCAAGCGCGCCATCGAGAAGACTCACCGACTCGCCGCGTCGGGAACCGAGACAGCAGCCCGCCTGCGTCTCAGAAGCGCCGGCTTGCGAGTCACGGTCCAGCACCACGTACCCAGTGTCGGATGGGTCGATCTGCTCGTCGGAGAACGGCTCGCGCTCGAGCTGGACAGCGTCGAACACCACTCCGGAATCGAGAAGTACGAGGAGGATCGCACTCGAGACCGAAAGCTGATCTCACGCGGTTACTTTCCGTTGCGGGTCACCTATGCACAGGTGTTCGGCGACTGGGCCGACACCTATGCGGACATCGCCGAGATCATCGCTCGGGGGTACCACCGCACCCGGTCGCCTGCCTGGAGAAAGCCAAGCTGATAACCGCCCATCAGAAACGGACACCGGGCGCTACGTCCCCGAGCACTTTCCACCGGGCGGTTTTCAGCGAACCCAGGCCGTCAGTTGGCCCACGACCGCTCGGCCAGCCACTCGGTGATGGTCCCGACCGCCTCTTTCAGGTGTGGGATCTGGTCTCGGCCCGAGTAGTAGTGCGTCGCACCGACAATGGTGTGCAGGGTCTTGTCGGGATGACCGACCGCGTCGAAGAGGCGGTGCGTATGACTGGGCGTGCACGCGTTGTCGGCGGAGTTGCCGATGACCAGTGTCGGGACCGCGAGATCGGCCGCACACCGGGGACCGTCGCCGTTGGCGTCGTCGAAGCTCCACTGCGACAGCCAACTTCGCAGCGTGGTGAACCGGGCGAGTCCGACCGGGCCCATGTTGACGATCCGCGGATCACCCAGATAGCAACCGAGCTTGCGATCGCTCGGGTCGACGGTCAGGTCGAGCCAGCGCGGATCGGCCATCGTTCCGTGCACGATGAAACCGCGCTCCATCAGCGGTTCGCCCCGCCCGCGCAGATCGACGAGTCGCTCTTTCACCCAGGCGGTGATCCGCCGGTTGCGGTCGATCTGCGCCGCGCGGTAACGGTCGAGGAACTCCGCCGAGTACGGCGGCTGGTTCGGGTTCGAGGGATTGTAGAGGTCCAGCTCCGGATCGCGGTTGTCGGGATCCGACTCGTCGAGGATCGACGGGTCCATCCACTCGGTCAGGGTCCCGTGCCGCGAGACGTGCGCCGCGAGCAGCATCATGCCGTCGGCGGCGGGGAGGTCGAGGGCGGTCAGGTCCGGCGGTTCCCCGGCAGGTGTGGCGGCGACCGTCGCGTGCTGTGCCTGCTGCTGGTAGTACAGCGACAGTGCGCCGCCGCCGCTCCACCCGGCCAGGATGACCTTCTCGTAACCGAGGCGTTCGCGCGCATCCTTCACGCACGCACCGAGATCCTGCACCACCTTCTCCATGATCAACGCACTGTCGACGCCGCGATACCGGCTGTTGCAGTAGATGACATGGTGGCCGGCGCGGGCGAGCGCATTGGTCATCGGCAAGTAGGCGCCGCCCCCGATCGGGTGCATGAAGACGATGACGTTCTTCGACGGCACGCCACAGGGGCGGAGCAGGTAGCTCTCGAGCACCACACTCTCGGTCACCCCGCCGTAGGTGTCCTGGTACGCCGAGAGATCATCGAAGACAACGAGATAGGGAATGCGGTCGTAGTCGTGACGAGGCACGTCCCCCCGGTCGCTCATACTCGTGACCCGGCGCCGGCCTGTGCGGAGTCCGCGACCCCGGATTCGAAAAGTGCGGGTGCGGCGATCAACCGTCGACGGGTGTCGATCGAGATCACCTGCCATTCCACGCGGTCGAACTCGTCGAACTTGCGCCGGGAACGCTCTCGCGCCCGCTCCGGGATGCCGTGATGCATCCCCTGGGGTGCGTGGGAGATCAGGCCCGGCGGCATGCCGACTCCGAACATGCTGCCGCCGTGGAAGAACGCGATCTCGTCGAAGTCGGTGTTCCGGTGGTACCACGGCAGCCGTTCGGCACCTCTGCGCGCCTCGGCGGGGCGCGGCAGGAAGTTCATCACGTACACCCCGGTCGCCTGCATGAACAGATGCACCGTGGGCGGCAGATGCACCGTCTCGGAGGTGATGACGTCGTAGTCCTCGATGTTGAACGTGAACGGGAAATTGTCTCCACGCCAGCCCTCTACGTCGAGCGGGTGGAACGGGTAGAACAGCGATGTCTGCCCCTCTCGCTGCCGGAACCGCACCTCGTACTCGTCTCGGCCGTCACCGTCGAACGCCTCCGCCTCGGGAACGACGACGAGCGAGGAGTCGAAGGGGAAGAACCTGCCCAGTACGCCCGGTTCGGGCACCCGGAACTCGTCGACCGCCTCGATGACGAGCAGCAACGACGCACCGTCGGGCACCTGACGATAGGTGCACCCCTTGGGGAGATATACGTAATCGCCGGGCCGGTAGGGCAATCGACCGAACTCGGTCTCGAAATACCCGGTGCCCTCGTGGACGAAGACGAGTTCGTCGCCGTCGACCGGGCGAAACCAGAACGGAGCGGCCTCTTTCCGACGACTCAAAGAAATCCGGCAGTCCTCGTTATGGAACATCAGCAGCGGCTCACCCGCGGGGTCGTTCTGGTCGGTGGGCGCGAGGTCGGTGACGATTCGATCGACGCCGGTGTGGGTGCCCACCGCCCGGAACTGCGTCGGGTCGTTGCGTCGATACAGATGTGCCGTGCGGCCGGTGAAACCGTAGCGTCCGAGTTCATCGTCTTTCAGATCGGCGACATCTCGGTGCACCTGCCGAGGCGTGCGCCCCTTGCGATGCTGGACGAACGATTCCATGCCGAACTCCTGTCTCTGCGTTTTTCTGATGCTAGATTCAGGTTCAGAAGATGACAAGGGTCACACTTCCGATCGATCCGAGTGCGGTCTTCGACCGTCCACGTGGTTCGATGAGGAATCGGTCCGCGGAAGGAGCTCACGGTGCCGCCGACGAACAAAGGACGCCAGACCGAGGCCGCGTTTCTCGACGCCGCGCGCCGGACGTTCGCCGAAAAGGGCTACCTGAACACCAAGATCTCGGACATCTCGGCCGCTGCCGGCCGCTCGACGGGTTCGTTCTACAACTACTACGACAGCAAGGACCGGCTGCTCGAAGCCCTGCTGGACCAGTTCTCGGACGAAGTGGTGGAACAATCACTCGCGACCCGGCACACCGACCCGGAGGCGAGCGTCCGCGCGGCCGTGACCGCGTACTGGACGACCTACAAGAAGTACCTGCCCGAGATCATCGGCCTGTTCCAGATGTCGATGACCGACGACGATTTTCGCAACCGATGGCTGGCCAACCGGGTGTCCGGTGTGAAGCAGGTGTTGTCGGGTCTGCACGGTGCCGAGCGCGCGGGCTACTCCATCGGCCTGCCGCTCGAACCGCTGGCGTCCGCGCTGGTCGCGACCCTCGAATCCACGTGCTGGACCTGGCTTGCGGTCCGCGGTGACGCCGCTGGGCCCGTACCCGACGACGACACGGCCATCGAGATCCTCACCGCGATCTGGTACCGTACCGTCTTCGGGGCCGGACCGGCGAGCTGACCACAACCCCCTTGCCGTCCCGGACCGAGCCGACGACGATGGGACGCATGCCCATCGAGGTCCGGCCCGCGACGATCTTCGACGACATCGCCACGATGGTCGGTCCGAAGAAACCGACGTCGAACGTCTGCTGGTGCCTGAGCTACCGCATCCCGAGCAAGCAGAACCAGGAGCTGGTCCGCGAGCAGCGCGGAGAGTTCGTGAAAGAGCTGTGCGACAGCGGCATTCCGCTGGGTGTGCTCGCCTACGACGACGCGGGCGAGGTCGTCGGCTGGGCGGCCGCCTCGCCGCGCGCGGACACGACCTTCGCCCGGAACCGGAAGATCCCCCACGTGGACGACCTGCCGGTGTGGTCGGTGTGGTGCATCCGGGTCCGCCCCGGTCATCGCAAGCAGGGGATCTCGCACGCACTGCTGGCCGGGGCCGTCGACTACGCACGGTCGAACGGTGCCCCCGCGATCGAGGGCTACCCCGTCGACAATCAGGGCGCCAAGGTCGACCTGACGATGGCCTATGTCGGGACCCGCGCTCTGTTCGAGAAGGCCGGTTTCACCAAGGCGGCCGACACCTCGTCGGTCCTCGCCGGGTTCCCGCGCGTGCTCATGCGGTTGTCGCTGGACTGACCGAGGCCCCAACTCAGATCAGCTCCGCCAGTTCCGCGGAGGGAACGTGGATCCACCCCTCCCGCGCGGCCACCACTCGATCGGCCGGGCCCGGCGACGTGGTCCGGCCGAGCTCGGCGGCGCGCGCGATCAGCGCGGTGATCACGGCGTCGAACGCGTCGTCGTCACGGGCCATGGTCTCGGCATGAACGCTGAGATCCAACCATGGCGCAGCTTCTTCGAGAGCGACGACGAGCCCGGCGAGCACCGAAACATTGGCGGCCCGTTTGTATCCGCGCGAGGTCAGTCCCCAGCGCTTGAGTGCCCCCGCGGGATACGCCTCGACCGCCCACCCGTCGACGCGGTCGTCGACGCCCAGGTCTGCGAGCAAGCCGGCGCATCGGAACGCGACGTGCGCGATCTGGTCCGCCGACACGCTGAGCGGGCGGCCGACACCGGCATCGACGATCCGCAGATCGGTGCGACGCAACGCAAGTGGTCGTCGACGGGCGATGTCGTCGAGCTCCCGCCCCTTCGACAGTTCGTTGCGATGATGCGCGACGACGAAGTCGACGAACTCGTCGGGCCAGCCGAAGGGGGAGTCGATCCCGATGCGGGTCGATCCCTCGACGAGGCGTCGGATGGCGGTGTCGTCCGCGCCCACGACGAGGTCGGTGAGCACGGCCCTCTCCGCATCCCAATCGACGCATGCGACAGCTGTTTTCGCCGGCGATGCGGACAGGTCGACGCCGACCGTCCGCATCACCGGGATCACGGATCGACTCAGAAGTTGCCCTCGAGGAACTCGGCGTACGCCGGCAGATCGAGTTGCCCGTGGCCCGATAGCCCGATCACGACGACCTCGTCCTTGTCGCTGTCGGCGACGTGCGCGGCGCAGGCCGCGATCGCATGCGTCGACTCGGGAGCGGGGACGATGCCCTGGGTCCGGGCGAACTGCACGCCCGCGGAGAACGCGTCGTGCTGGGAGATGGCGACACCCTGCACCAGACCGAGCTCCACCGTGTGGCTCAGCGCCGGCGCCATGCCGTGATAGCGCAGACCACCGGCGTGGATGGGGTCGGGCACGAAATCCATACCGAGCGTGTGCATCTTGAGCAACGGGGTCAGTCCGGCGACGTCACCGTGATCGTAGCGGTACTCCCCCTGCGTGATCGACGGGCACGCGGCGGGCTCGGCGGCGATGACGCGCGGATCCGAGCGGCCGTGCAGCTTCTCCCGCAGGAACGGGAACGACAACCCCGCGAGGTTCGAACCGCCTCCGGCACAACCGAACACAACATCGGCACCACCCGGCTCCACCGCGTTGAGCTGATCGACGGCCTCCTGCCCGATGACACTCTGGTGCAGCACCACGTGATTGAGCACGCTGCCCAGCGCGTAACGGGTGTCGGGGTTGGAGGCGGCGACCTCGACGGCCTCGCTGACGGCCATCCCCAGGCTGCCCGTGGTGTTCGGGTCCTTGGCGAGCATCGCGCGACCCGACTCGGTCAGCTCGGACGGACTGGGGTGGATGGTCCCGCCGTAGGTGCGGATGAGGAACCCCCGGTAGGGCTTCGAGCTGTACGACGCACGGACCTGCCACACTTCGACGTCGATGCCGAACTGCGCACCCGCGAACGCCAGTGCGCTCCCCCACTGACCGGCTCCGGTCTCCGTCGTCAGTTTGGTGACGCCGTCGAGGCTGTTGTAGTACGCCTGCGCGACAGCCGAATTCGTCTTGTGGCTGCCGACCGGGCTGACACCCTCGTACTTCACGTAGATCCGCGCCCTGGTGTTGAGCGCCTCCTCGAAACGACGCGCGCGGATCAGCGGCGACGGCCGCCACATCCGGTAGATCTCGCGCACCGGTTCGGGGATCTCGATGTAGGGCTCGGTGGACACCTCTTGCGCGATGAGGCCACTCGGGAACAACGCGGCGAGATCGTCCGGCCCGACCGGTTCCTTGGTGCCCGGATGCAGGTGCGGCGGGATCGGGGAGTCGAGTTCGGCCGCGAGGTTGTACCAATGGGTCGGGACATCCACTGTGATCAGATCCGGATTCCCAATCTCGACATGCATCGTCATGGATCACCACTCTAATCCTCGGGCCGGTCCCCGCGCCCCGTGCCGACCGATCCCGCTGTCACGCCCCGGGCAGTCGATACTCCTGCCGGGGCCGCCCGGTGGCGCCGTACTGCAGCGACATCGTCAACCGTCCGGCCGCCACGAGATTCGCGAGGTGCCGCCGCGCGGTCGGTGCCGCGATGCCGATCTCCCGCGACACATCGTCGGCGAACAGCGGAGCGCCCTCGGCGAACAACGCCAGGATCCGCTGTTCGGTCGGCGACCCCCCCTCGGCCCGGTCCGCGGCGCGGGTGCCGAACCGCAGTGCCGACAGCGCTGCGTCGACGGCGTGCTGGTCGACGTTCTCGCCCGCCAGCATCCGCCGGTACTGGGCATAGCCGGCCAACCGACGGGCGAGGTCGGCGTCGTCGAAGGGTTTGATCAGGTAGGCGAGCGCACCGGCACGCATCGCGCTTCGTACCGCCGAGGCGTCGGTCTCGGCGCCGACGATGAAGCAGTCGCAGTCGAGTTCGGCGACCAGTTCGATGCCCGAGCCGTCCGGCAGGTAGACGTCGAGGAGTGCGAGATCGATGTCGGGATGTTCGGCGATCGCTTGACGTGCCGCACCGATGCTGCCCGCCCGGGCTCGCACCGAGAAGCCCCGGACGGCGTCGACGATCGCCGAGTGCAGAGCCGCGACCCGGAAGTCGTCGTCGACGATCAGGACGCCGAGGTCGTCGGTCATGGGGTCACTCCCGGTTCTTCGGTCTGGCTGTACGAGTCGTCTTCGGCCTCGTCCGTCGGCGCGAGCACGCCGGGCAGGCGGGCGACGAACACGGCCCCGCCCGGTTCGTCATCATCCGCGGAGCCGCGACCCCCCGCATCGGCGACCCACACGTCGCCGCCGACCCGGCGCGCGATCTGCCGGGCCAGGGCGAGTCCCATACCGCGGCCGCCGGGTACGTGCGCGCCCGATTTGGTCGTGACGCCCTCGGCGAAGACGTCGTCGGGGTCCTCGAAGGCGATGCCGGGTCCGGAGTCCCCGACGGTGACCAGGACCGTGTCGCCGTCGGCGATGACCTCGACCTCGACCTCACCGGGCTGTCCACCGTCCGGTCCGGACGCGGCGGCATCGATCCCGTTGTCGACGAGGTTGCCGAGCACGGTGGTGACGACGACGGGTTCGGTGAGCACGCCCTGAATCCAGGTCTGGTCGCCCAGTCGCAGGACCACCCGGCGCTCGCGCGCCTGAGCCGCCTTCGCGTCGAGAAACGCGTGGAGGTGTGGTTCGCGCACATTGTCGAGTCCGGCGAGAAGCGCCCCTCCCGGTCCGGTTCCGGTGACCTCGTCCAGGTAGGCGAGCGCCTCGTCGGCGTGCCCGTGCCGGAGCAGGCCGGCGAGTACGTGCATCCGGTTGGCGGTTTCGTGGCGCTGTGCGCGTAGGGCGGTGCTCATCGACTTGATCGAATCCACCTCGCGGCTGAGTGCTTCGACGTCGGTGCGATCGATCACCGACAGGACCATGCCGAGGTCGCGACCGTCGGCCCGCACCCGATGGGAACTCACCAGCACCACCCGTTCGCCGACACCGGCGGCGAGGGGTTCGTCGGTGGGCGTGGCCAGGACGGTCGCCACCCGCGGGGTCAGGCCGAGGTCGTCGGCGGGGGTGCCGACCGGGGCGTCGATGTCGAGCAGCGCACGCGCCCTGTCGTTGACGACGCGCACGATGCCGTCGGCGTCGACGGCGAGCACGCCGTCGGCCATCGAGTGCAGCACCGCCCCCTGTTCCCGGACGAGCTCGGCCAGTTCGTCGGGCTCCAAACCCAGGGTGAGCCGGCGCCACCGACGGGCCAGCAGCACCGAACCCACCGCGCCGATACCCAGTGCCGCAAGCGCGAGGAGCGCGATCGCGACGATGTCGGTGCGGGTCTCGGAGCCCAGGCGTTCGGTGGAGACACCGACGCTCACGAACCCGACGACCACGCCGTCGGTGTTCAGGACCGGGACCTTCGCGCGGACCGACTCGCCGAGGGTGCCCCGGTCGGTGTTCACCTCGTTCGATCCGGACAGCACCTTCGACGGGTCCGTGGAGACCGTCCTGGCCAGCTCCGTCACCTCGGGATGTGCCAGACGGATGCCGCGGTCGTTGCCGATGACGACGAACAGGGCTCCGGTCCGGGCTCGTACTGCCGCCGCCTGACGTTGCAGCGGGCCGTCGACCAGGTCCGCCGCGTCCACCCGGTCACCGGGATGGGCGGCGACCTCGCTGCGGACCTCGGCGTCGGCGGCGACCGACTGCGCGATGGCGAGCGCGCGCTGTGCGTACTCGTCGCGCACCCGGTCGTCGGCTCCGGCGATGACCAGACCGAACCCGACCGCGAGGCTGACCGCTATCACCGCCAGCTGCAGGAGCAGCACCTGCGTCCGCAAACGCATGGTGTCAGCCTAATGCTCGCTGTGGGGCAGGCACGCCGACGCGGCGATCCGTGGGGAACGGATCGCCGCGTGGAGTGTGGATCGGCATGCACCGGTTGGGCCGTATCAGAACGGGATGGCCCCGACCAGGACCCCGACGGCGAGCATCACCAGCGAGACGACCGTGGCGCGCCACAGGACCTTCTTGTGGTGGTCGGCCAGGGTGATCCCGGCCAGTGCGACCAGCAGCAGGATCGCCGGGACGAGTGGGCTCTGCATGTGCACGGTCTGGCCGGTGATCGATGCCCGCGCCATCTCGGTGGGGTCGATGCCGTAGCGGGTCGCGGTCTCGGACAGGACCGGTAGCACCCCGTAGTAGAAGGCGTCGTTGCTCATCAGGAAGGTGAGCGGGATCGAGAGCACGCCGATCACGATGGCCATGTGGGGGCCCATCCAGTCGGGGATGCCATCGGCCAGCCAGTGCGCGATGGCGTCGACCATCCCGGTGCCGTTGAACACGCCGGTGAGGACGGCGGCGGCGAGGACCATGGCGACCACCGACACGATGCTCGAGCTGTGCCGGGTGATGGCCTCCTGCTGCTGCTTGATGTGCGGGAAGTTGATGGCCAGGGCGATGCCGGCGAAGATCATGAACAGCACCGGGATGGCGACGATGTCGGCACCGAGGATGGCCAGCAGGGCCACGGTGAGTCCGGCGTTCACCCAGAAGAGCTTGGGCCGCAGGGTTTCCCGATTGGGGTCGAGGACGCCCGAGAAAGATGCGTCGCGGTCGTCGTCGGCGGCGCCCGCCACGGGGCGGCTGAGATCGTGATCGCCGGTGGGAGCGTCGTCGTAGGCGCCCGAGCCTGTTCCCGTCGAACCCGAACCGCGCGCCCGACGACCCTTGGGCGGCAACCCGGTTCCGCCGCCGGCGCCGACCAGTACCTCTTCCTTCGGGGCGAGGATCGAATCCCGGATCTCCAGCTTGCCGATGCGCCGGCGTTCGAGCACACCGAGGTGATAGGCGAAGAGCAGTACGACGATCAGCGCCGCCACCAGTGCGGGGACCATCGGGACGAAGACGTCGTTGGTGTCGATGTTCAGCGCACTTGCGGCGCGGGCGGTGGGGCCACCCCACGGCAAAATGTTCATCGTGCCGTTGGTGAGTCCGGCGACGACCGTGAGGACGACCGGGCTGACGCCGAGCTTCAGGTACAGCGGCAGCAGTGCGGCCGTCGTGATGATGAAGGTCGTCGAACCGTCGCCGTCGAGGGAGACGACACCGGCGAGCACCGCGGTTCCGACCACCAGGCGGGCCGGGTCGTCGTGCACCGCGCGGACGACCGCCCGGACCACCGGGTCGAAGAGTCCGACGTCGATCATGATGCCGAAGAAGATGATCGCGAAGAACAGCATCGCCGCGGTGGGGGCGAGGTCTTTGATGCCGTCGGTGATCATGTCGCTGATGCCGAGGCCGGCACCGGCGAAGAGGCCGAAGGCGACGGGGACGAGGATCAGCGCGACCACGGGCGTCGCCCGCTTGGTGATGATCAGCACCATGAAGGTGGCGACCATCCCGAGGCCGAGGGCTACCAACATTGTCTTACTCGATTCTGCAGCGGATGTGAGGGCGACCACATCGGGTGGTCACATCAGAAGTGTTGGGGGTCACCGGCATCACAGTCACGCTTGGGCGCATAAGTAGCGTTTCGCGCTTTTCGCGCTAGTCGGGCAGCATCGGTGCGTCGTCGCCGTGGTTGCGTCCGATGAGGACCGCGCGGGTGACCGAGTCGCGGCCGAACCGGTCCCGCAGCAGATCCATCGTCGCGTCGAGTTCGTGGGCATGGTCGGTGTCGAAGGGAAGCGTCAGCTGGATGCTGTCGTGGTCGTCGAGGTTGGTCAGCGACAACCCGACCAGGGTGCATCCCCGTTCGCGGATGATCGGCATCGCGTCGGCGAGGAGGCCGCGCGCCGACGCCATGATGAGGTCGGTGCGGTCGGTGGACTCCAGCAGCGTGCGGGACCGGGTGGCGCGGGTGAAGTCGTCGAAGCGCAACCGCAGAACGATTGTCCGACAGACCCGTTCGGCCGTTCGGAGCCGTTTGCCCAATCGTTCGACGATCGCGGTGATGGTCGCCTCGAGGTCGGCCTCGGACTTCGGACGTCGGCCGAGCGCGCGTTGTGAACCGATTGAGCTGCGTCGTTTGCCGGTCTCCACCCGACGCGGGTCCTGGGCGAGTGACAGCGCGAAGAGGTGCCGTCCGGCACCCGACCCGACGATGCCGCGCAACGACCGCTCCCCGAGGGCCGCCAGCTGGCCGACGGTCTCGACTCCTGCGTCGTGCAGCTTGGCCTCGGTGACCGGACCGACCCCCCAGAGTCGACGGACCGGGAGCGGATGCAGGAAGTCGAGTTCGGTTCCCGGCTCGACGATGAGCAGGCCGTCCGGCTTGCCGACGGCGCTGGCGACCTTGGCGAGGAACTTGCTGCGTGCTCCGCCGACCGTGATGGGGAGACCGACCTCCTCGCGGACGCGGCGTCGAATCGTCGATGCGACGTCGTGCGACGTACCGCTGATCCGGCCGAGCCCCCCAACGTCGAGGAAGGCCTCGTCGACCGAGATCCCCTCGACCACCGGAGTGGTGTCGTGGAAGATGTCGAAGACCTCCCGACTCGCCTCCATGTAGGCCTCGAACCGCGGCCGGACGACGATCGCGTCGGGACAGAGTGCCCGCGCCTCGTGGCCCGGCATCGGCGATCGCACCCCGCGGGCCTTGGCCTCATAGCTCGCCGCGAGGACGACGCCGCCGCCGACGAGAACCGGACGGCCGCGAAGCGAGGGGTCGTCCCGCTGCTCGACCGAGGCGTAGAACGAGTCGAGATCGGCATGCAGGATCGACGGATCCCGCCGTTCCCGCCGCTCGATGCGCATAGAACACATGTTCGCATGAGGGTCGGACATGTACCAGCACGTCCGAGGCAGCCGACTCGGGCTATGGGTCCATCGGCTTTGTGGGATCGCCGATGCCGGCCAGGCGGCGCACCGCGACCAGACCGTCGTCGCTGCCGGGCCAATGGCGCCGGAGCGCATCTTGGCCGGCACGGCGGACGACCGAGCGCAGCGCCAACACCACGATGATCGCGTCGTCGGCGTAGCCGAGAACGGGGATGAAGTCGGGAATCAGGTCGATGGGAAGGACCAAGTAGATCAAGAGCAGCATTAGCCGGACGCGGACACCACGGGGGAGTTCTCGGTCAGCGGCCAGCCGTCGCAGCAGTACGACGGTGTCGGGCAGTAGCCGAAGGAGGTCTTTGGCCCGCAAACCGGGTGGGCGAGCGACAAGGAGAGCGATCACCAGGATCACCCACAGCAACAGCACCCCACCTGCGACGGAGATCGCGATGGCGACGAGGCGTTCCATCAGGACGGCTCCGTTCTGTCGGCGAAGGGTGAGACGTCCGCCACTTTATCGGGAACCGTTGTCAACACGTCTACGCTGAACCCATGCCAGGCCCGAGCATCGCCGAGATCTTCAACTCGACCAGTCCCGATTTCGACCTGGTGACTCCCCTCGTCTGGGGTCCGGCGGGCGAGACCCTCGTTGCTCGGGCACGGGTCGCGCTGGGCGATGAGGTTCTCGACATCTGTTCCGGCACCGGTGCCAGCGCGCTGGCCGCCGCGCGGGTCGTCGGACCCGACGGGCACGTCACGGCAGTCGACTTCGCCGCCGATCTGGTGGAGCGTGGCCGAACCAGCGCCTATGCGGCCGGTCTGCGCAACATCGACTTCCGGGTCGACGACGTGACCGCGCTGCCCGGCCGGGAGCGCGGCGAATACGACGTGATCACATGCGGTTTCGGCGTGTTCTTTCTGCCGGACATGGACGACTCGGTGCGCAAACTACTGCCCCTCCTGCGCCCACGTGGTCGTCTCGCAGTCGCGGTATAACATGACGACGCACTCCACGACTTCACCGGCGCCTACTTCGCCGAGGTCGCCCGCGTGACGAACACGCCGCCGCCACCCGGTCCGCGTGCCCCGTCCGACGGACCGCCTCACCCCATCACGCGGATCGACACCGAGGAGAAGATCGTCAGGTGGCTCGAATCGCTTGGCGCAGAAGAGGTGTCCGCGTCAGTTCTCGACCTGCGCGTACCACGGACCGACGAGTTCTCCTGGTCGATGGTCCTCGGCAGCGGGTTGCGCGGCGCACTCGCCGACCTGGACGCCGACGCCGTCGAGGACGTGCGAGTCGGGTTCCTGCAGCGGCTGGCAGACGAGAGGGGATCACCGAAGTCGACTGCGACACACTGATTGCCGTGGGTGAACGACCGGCCGACTGACCTCGCGGCGCTTCCACCGCCGGGCGTCGACGGCTTCGCGCGATTCGGCTGCAGACGCCCAATCCGTGGTGAGACCGCGGGTACAGTCGCATTCGCGCTACGCGATGCCGCGGTCAACGGAAGCGGATCAGGCCCGGCACATCAGCCGGCGCGGTCCATCCGTCGCGAGCGAAGTCCGCCCAGATCCGTCGCAACGTGCGGCCGTCCTCGGCAGCCCGATCGGCGTCGTGGCCGGCCAGGATCGGGGCGCCGGCCCAGATCTCCGGGGTTCCGAACAGCAACGGGATGTCGACGGTGTGCACGGCGCGCAGCGGGTGATCTGCTGCGCCCCAGTCGATGACGTACTGCGCGGCCTTTCCTCCGGCGCGTCGGTGGCGTCGGGCGAAGCGGTCGGCCGCCGACGTGTAGATGGCACGGGTGAGTTGCTGGACAAGGCATTCGTACAGGCGGTTGCCGACCAACGGAACCGCGGGGAGCGACGACACCCCGTCGATCGCCGCGGTGAAGAACGCGGCCTCGCGGCTGCACCAGCCGATGAGGACCTCGACGTCCCGCGCTCGACTCTCCCAGACCGCGTCCACCTCGTCCTCGGGTGGCAGCGGATGGTGGCCGTACTGGGGACCGAAGGACATGAACGCCGGAAGTCCATGTTGCAGAATCGCTTTGAGTCCCATCATCGACTCCTGGACGGCCAGGACCTCGTCGACGGTCGCCGACGCCGACACCTGGTGCGACGCAGCGAACATGTCCGCATGCAACCGCTCGCGACGTCGGGTGATGCCGAGGGGCGCACTCTGGATGATGGCGCGGCGGAACAGGCCCGTCACGCCGTCGGCCGCCATCAATTGTGCAACCGCGTCGCCGCCGGCTGATTCGCCGAAGACGGTGACGGCGTTGGGATCGCCGCCGAAGGACGCGATGTTCCGCTGAACCCAGCGCAGCGCTTCGATCATGTCGAGCAGGCCCAGGTTCGCCGGCCGGTTGATGCCGTCGCCGAGGAACCCAAACAATCCCAGTCGGTAGGTCACTGACACGACGACCACCCGCTGTTCGGCGACCAGCGCCGCCGGATCGTGGCAGGGCGCGTCGGCGGCGCCGATGATGTACGACCCGCCGTGAATCCAGACCATCACCGGGAGAGCCTCGTCGGGTCGACGGTCGACCGGCACCGTGACCGACACGTACTGGGCGTGCTCGTCGCCGACCATCTCGCCCAGCGCGGCATCGCCGAAGGTGTCGTGGACGATCCCCTCGCCGTTGCGCTGAGGACAGGCGGGCGACCACGAGGTCGCATCGATCGGCTCGTCGGCCGGCGGTTGCGGGGACGGAACCTCGAAGCGCGCCGCCTGCGCGAAGCGGATCCCGGTGGCGCGCACGACCTGTCCGTCGGTGCGAGCGATGATCGTCCCGGCCGGACACTCGAAGGTCGCGGTCGTCGTGGGTACCTCGGTCATGCGCGGACTTCCTCCGCCGACGCCGACGGAGCCGGTTCGACCTGATACCGGATGAGCCGAGAACTGTTGAGCACCACGGCAACCGATGATGCGTTGTGCAGCACGGCGGCGAGGACCGGCGAGAGCGCACCGCCCGCGCCGATCACCAGCCCCAGGGCGTTGACGGCGATCGACATACCGTAGTTCTGTCGTATCACCTCGACGGTGTGCGAACCCAGATCGCGGATGTCGAGCAGCTTGCGCAGGTCGTCCCCGGCTAGCGCGACGTCCGCGGTCTCGACCGCGACATCCGTTCCGGCCAACCCCATCGCGATGCCGATGTCCGCGGCGGCCAACGCGGGGGCGTCGTTCACACCGTCACCCACCACCGCGACCACGTGGCCGAGGGCCTGCAGCTCACGAACCACCGCGAGCTTGTCGTCAGGGGTGACCTCGGCGGCCCACCGCTCGATGCCGAGTTCGGCGGCGATGGTCGCCGCGGTGACCGGGTGATCGCCGGTGAGCATGGCGATCTCGGTGACCCCGTCGGCACGCAGCGCGTCGAGCACCTCACGCGCCTCGGGACGCAGCTCGTCGGACAGACTCACCAGACCGACGAGCGTGCCGTCGACGGCCAGCAGCAGCGGTGTCTCGCTCGCCTGCCGCAAGCGGTCCACCCAGCCGATGGCGTCGTCGGAGATCGCGACGCCGTGCCGGTCGAGGAGCGACGGATTACCCAGCAGGAGCACGCGCCCGTCTTCGGCGCGGGTGCGCATGCCGAGTCCGACGATGACCTCGCATTCCGCATGCGTCGGGATCTCGATGCGACGTTCCTCCGTGGACCGGATGACCGCTTCGGCGAGCGGATGACGCGAATGGATCTCGGAGCTGGCCGCGTAGGCGAGGATCTGTTCGGGCTGCCAGTCGTCGGAGAAGGACACGACGTTGGTCACGACCGGGCGCCCGACGGTCAGCGTGCCGGTCTTGTCGAACACCACCGCCGAGATCCGTCCCGAAGCCTCGAGGTGCGATCCGCCCTTGATGAGGATTCCGCGCCGCGCGCCGTTCCCGATGGCGCCGCTGATCGCGGTCGGGGTGGACAGCCCCACCGCACACGGGCACGCGATCAGCAGCATCGTCATCGCACGACGGAGATCGCGCGTCACCAGCAGCGTCAGCGCCGACAACGCGAACGACGCGGGTACGAACCGCCGGGAGAAGTTCTCCCCGACCGTCTGGATGGGAGCGCGGTCGCGCTGGGCCTCCTCGACCCGGCCGATGATCCGACCGATCGAGGTGTCGTCGCCGACCGCGTGGGCCTCGATGACGATCCGGCCGGTGAGTACCACCGAGCCGGCCTGCACGCGGTCGCCGACGTGCTTGGTCACCGGGAGGTTCTCGCCGGTCAGCGCGGACTGGTCGACCACCGCCTCCCCGTCGACGACCACCCCGTCGACCGCCACCGCGACCTGCTCGTGCACGATCACCGCGTCCCCGACGTGGAGCGCGTCGATGGCCACCTGCACCTCGGTGCCGTCGGCGAGGCGGACCCACGCCGTGTCCTGGGTGCCGCGGAGGAGGTCGGCGATGGCGCGGCGGGTGCGTCGCAGGGTGAGGTCCTGGAGGAACTCACCGATGTTGAGCAACCACAACACGGTCAGCGCGACCACGTTCTCGCGCAGCAGCAAACTCGCAATCGTGGCAGCGGAGACCAGTGCGTCGGTGCCGGCCCGGCCGCCACGCAGCGAGCGGAGCGCGCCGCGGAGGAACGGGTAGCCGGAGAAGATGGTGACACCGGTGGCGACGGTGCGCGAGGCCGGACCGAGCAGCGGCGGACGGCGGAACCCGTAGCGCCGGAAACCCAGCAGGACCAGGGCTCCCGCGCCGATGCCCATCCGCAACAGGTCGGCATTGGTGACGTCGGCCGAATGCGGTGCGCGGTCAGGAAGATTCGCGGGGTCGGCGTGAGTGGCCGCCGCGATCGCATGATCGATGGCATCCCGGTCGGTGTCCGCCCGGAACCACACGACGACCGAGGCGGTGCGCGGATAGGCGTGCACGGCGCGCACACCCGTCACCCTGGCGACGCTCTCCTCGATGGCCACGGCACGGCGGTCGGCGACAGTGCGATCGGTGACCCGCAGCCACGGAACCGTCATACGCACCCGGCCCGCCGCCGACGACCGGACGACGATCTCGGTCGGTGGCAGCTCGGGAGAGTACGTCGGCGCGGACGTGCTCACGATTCAGTGATCGTGGTCGTGGTCGTGAGCCACCGCTGTTCCCGGCGGTGTCGACTCCTCGCCCAGCCGTTCCTTCGCCTCGGCGACGATGTCGGCGGTGTTGAGTCGCACCGACTCCGCGACCTCCTCGGCCTTGCGGGTTCCACGGATACCCCACGTGGTCGCCACGACGGCTCCCTCACGCAGCGGGGCGCGTCGAGCGACGGTGCGTACGGCGTCGTAGGCGACGGCTCCGACGAAGCCGGTGGCGACCGCCGCGCCGGCCTTGGCGAGCAGTGCATGAAGTGCCATGTGGGGTCCTCGCTATCCGATGTGCTGCACACGTGGTGACAGGACACCACGCTACAGGCGCACCGCGACTCACATGGTGCGGCCGCGGGTGCGGTTGTCGGACATGCGGACTCGCTAATGTGAGTGGCACCGTTCGGGTGCTTTTCGAACCCCGGTCGCCGGACCCTTCGTGACGCGCCCTCCGCAAGCTCCAAGCGCTCCGCAGGGAGCAGGACTGCCGCGCCCTCCGCAAGCTCCGAGCGCTCCTCCTGCCCACCGCAGCGCGCGGTCGGCGACCTTCGGATCACCGTAGGAGGAAACCGGATCGCCGATCGTGTCGAGGCTGCACGGTTCTGTGCTGTCCGTGACGCGGACCGGTTGTGAAGGCGGTCATGGCTCGGCGCCGTGTGCCCGCGCAACGTCTCTCAGTGTGGGGCGAGCGAGCCCCGCAGACTCCGCCGGACCGCGGCCCGGACGTCGGCGTCCGGGTCGTCGGCGGCGCCCTCGAGGATCCGCCGGACCACCGGATCGTCGCTCCACTCCGCGAGGGTGAGGGCGGCAGCCCGCCGGACGTCGTTGTGGACATCTGCGATCGCCTTCTCCAGCGCCGAGACCGTCGCCTCATCACGTGCGACCGCGAGCCCCCGCGCCGCACCGACGCGCACCTGCCATGCGGTCTCACGTAACGCGCGGACGAGGACCGGGCCGTCGACAGCGCCGTCACCCACGACCGCCATCGCGGAGAACGCCGCGGCCCGGACGAGGGGATCGCGGTCGGCTCCGAGTGTCCGGACGGCCTCCACACCACCGCCCCCGACCGTCGACAGCCCGTCGGCCACCGCGATCCGGACCTCACGGTCGGGATCCGTTGCCAGGCCGGCGATCAGCTCGGACTCGTCCCGTGACACCAGCGCGCGGATGGCCTCGATCCGGACGCGGTGGTCGGAATCCTGTGTGGCGGAAGCGAACAGGTCCACCCGATCAGCGCGCACGGCGCGCAACAGGTCGACGACGGTCGCACGCACGACCGGGTCCGGGGACTCGGCGTGATTGGCGAGCGCCGACACGAACTCCGCGGTCGGGTCGATGATCTCGACGAGTTCCCGCAGCCCCTGCGTCGCCGCTCCGCGGACCGGTGCCACAGCGTCGGCCAGCGCTCCGACCACGGCCATCTCGAACCCGTCCGGGGCGTTCTCGGTCAGCACCGCGATCGAGGTTCGGCGGACCGTCGGATCCGGGTCTGCCAGATAATCGGCGAGATCGGCGGCGTGGGTCACCGAGGTTCCGAGCAGTTCGACGATCCTCGGTGACGCCGTTGCCGTGGACTCGTCCTTCCTCGTGGTCTCACGCACCGGGCTCTCGACACCGCGGTATCCCGGGCCCGTCGACACGACCGGTTGTTCGATCGCGATCACCGTGCGGTCGGCCGGCGGGATGTGGTCCAGCCCCTCGACATCGACCAGGAAGGGTTCGACCGGCCGACCGAGGAACTCCATCGTGCCGTCGGCGGCCTTGCGGACGTTCAGGTGGTAGCCCCACTCGTCGTCCCGGCGCTCGGGGAGATCGGCACGCTCGTGATAGAGACCCCACCGACTCTCGGTGCGTGTCAACGAACTACGGGCCGCCAGTTCGGCGCAGTCGCGGATGAACGACACCTCCGCACACCGCATCAGTTCGTGCGGGGTCCGCCCGCCCATCTGCTCGATCTCCGAGCGCATGCGTTCGAAGGTCTCGATGGCGATGGCGAGCTTGTTCGACGTCTTCGGCGGCGCCACATAGTCGTTGACGAATCGGCGCAGCTTGTATTCCACCTGTGGCTGGGGTGGACCGTCCGGGTGGGTCAGCGGTCGGTAGATCAGCTCGTGGGCGGCGCGCAGCTGGTCCATCGGCAATTCGGTGGGCGCAGCCAGGTCGCGGGCGGTGTCGCTGGCGTGCTGACCGGTGAGTTCCCCGTAGACGAACGCGCCGATCATGTAATTGTGCGGCACGCAGGCGAGGTCGCCGGCGGCATACAGGCCGTCGACGGTGGTGCGGCCATGCTCGTCGACCCAGACTCCGGACGCGGAATGTCCGCTGCACAAACCGATCTCGGAGATGTGCATCTCGATGTCGTGGGTGCGATAGTCGTGTCCGCGGTTGCTGTGGAACGTACCCCGCGTGGGTCGTTCGGTGGTGTGCAGGATCGACTCGAGCGATTCCAGCGTCTCGTCGGGAAGATGACTGACCTTGAGATAGATCGGGCCGCGAGCCGACTCGATCTCCGACTTCACCTCCGCCATCATGTCTCCGGACCAGTAGTCGGAATCGACGAATCGCTCTCCGTCGGCGTTCACCTGATACCCGCCGAACGGGTTCGCCACATACGCACACGCGGGGCCGTTGTAGTCCTTGATCAGCGGGTTGATCTGGAAGCACTCGATGCCGCTGAGCTCCGCGCCCGCGTGGTAGGCCATCGAGTAACCGTCGCCGGCGTTCGTCGGGTTCTCGTAGGTGCCGTAGAGGTATCCGGAGGCGGGCAGGCCCAGGCGACCGCACGGGCCGGTGGCGAGAATGACCGTCTTGGCTCCGATCTCGACGAACTCGCCGGTGCGCGTGTGCAACGCGGCCGCACCCACCGCGCGCCCGCCCGCGGTCAGGACCCGGACGGGCATCAGCCGGTTCTCGATCGTGATCTTCTCGCGCATGTCCCGCTTGCGCAGGACGCGGTACAGCGCCTTCTTCACGTCTTTGCCCTCGGGCATCGGCAGGACGTACGACCCCGACCGGTGCACCCGGCGGACCGCGTACTCGCCGTACTCGTCCTTCTCGAACTTCACGCCGTAGCGTTCCAGACGACCGATCATTGCAAAGCCGCGAGTCGCTGTCTGATACACCGTCTTCTGGTTCACGATGCCGTCATTGGCTCGAGTGATCTCGGCGACGTAACTCTCGGGGGTGGCCTTGCCGGGGATGACCGCGTTGTTCACCCCGTCCATCCCCATGGCGAGGGCCCCGGAGTGGCGGACATGCGCCTTGTCGAGCAGCAAGACCGACGCGCCGTTCTCGGCGGCGGTGAGAGCGGCCATCGTCCCGGCTGTCCCGCCGCCGATGACCAGCACGTCACAGTCGAGCCGACTCCGGTCGGCGATGTCTGGGATATCCACTGCCGGTTCACTTCTCCAATGCATCGAGGATGGTGCGGCGAAGCCGCCGGGTGGCGTCGTCCCCGCGGCGTTCCGGGTCGCGAGGGTGCGGGACGTCGACGGTGGCGCGGACGGTCTCGCCCGCACGGCCCAGTACGACGACCCGGTCGCCCAACAGCAGCGCCTCGTCGACGTCGTGGGTCACGAAGACCACGGTCGACGGGTGCGCCGACAGGGTCTGCAGCAGCAACCGCTGCATGGCGGTCCGTGTCTGCGCGTCGAGCGCCCCGAAGGGTTCGTCCATCAGAACCGCTCTCGGCGACCCGGCGAGGCCACGGGCGAGCTGCACGCGCTGACGCATGCCGCCGGACAACGACTTCGGCAGGTGGTCGGCGAAGCCGTCCAGACCGATCTCGGTGATCCACTGCTCGGCCTGATCCCGGCGGTGTCGCCGCGGGACGCCGCGCAATGTCAACGCCAGCAGGATGTTCCCGCGTACCGTCCGCCACGGGTGCAGCGCATCGTCCTGGAACACCATGGCCCGATCCCGGGACGTGGTGACAACCGGGTCGCCGTCTGCGAGGATTCGTCCGCCGCGGACCGGGAGGAGACCCGCGACGGCGCGGAGGATCGTGGACTTCCCGCACCCGGACGGTCCCGTCAGGACGACGATCTCGCCGGCGCCGACAACGAGGTCGAATCCGTCGATCACCGTCGAGTCCCCGTAGCCGATCCGGATGTCCTCGAGATCGAGCCGCATCCCGGTGACCGGGTCCACCGGCCGTGCCGTTGTCGCGGATGCCATCGTTGCTCCTGCCGTCGCGGGGGCCATCGTCGCTCCTGCCGTCGTCGGGGTCATCGTTGCTCCTGCCCTCGCGGCAGCCAGCGGGTGACCCGCCGTCCGATCACCTCGATCAGCCCCGACGTCAGTGCGCCGAGGACGCCGATGGTCAGCATTCCTACGAACACCTGCGGGTAGTCGACCACCGTGTACGCCTGCCACGTGCGGTATCCGACCCCGTGCCGGCCGGAGATCATCTCGGCGGAGATGAGGCAGATCCAGGCGACGCCGACCCCGACCGACAGTCCGCTGAACACACCCGGCGCGATACCGGGCAGGATCACCCGGAGGACGACGTCTCGACGGGTGCCGCCCATCGTCCGCACCGAGTCCTCCCAGATCGTGGGCAGCGCCCGGACGGCATGGCGGGTCGCGACGAGGATGGGGAAGAACGCCGCCGCGAAGGTGATGAAGACCATGCCGGCCTCGTCGGTCGGCAACACCAGGATCGCGACCGGTACCAGTGCGATCGCCGGGATCGGACGGAGCACCTCGGTGAGGGTGCCGACCGTGAGTCGCGCTGTCCCGGAGCGGCCGAGGGCGATTCCCACCGGGATGCCGACGCAGACCGCCAGCGCGAATCCCGTACCGATCCGGATCAGCGACTGGCCGAGATCCAGGTAATACTGCTCGGAGCCGAGAGCTGCCCAGAACGCCTGGCCGACGTCGGTGAGCGAGGGAATGGTGTCGAACCTGGCCCACAGAACCACATCGTGCGTGGTCAGCAGCTGCCAGACGACACCGGCCACCACCAGGACCAGTATCCGGACTCCCCAGTGCCAGTACCGGTTCGACCCGTCCGGGGTCCGGACCGGCACCGAATCGGTGGCCGTGTCGTCGACGGCGACCGATCCGATCGTCGCGGTGGTCATGACACGACTCCGGCGAGTGCCTGCTCGTACGTCACGTCGACGGCACCGGGATGCGTCGCGCGGTACTGTCGCGCGCTGTCGGTCGTGGTGAACGCGACGTACCGGTCGCCCTCCCGCAGCCACACCGCCTTGTCGGCGAACCAGCGGGTCCCGAGCTGCGGGTCCGAGATGTAGGCGGCCCGGACTTCCTGGCCCTGTCGTCGAGCCTGTGCGACCGCGCGCAGCAAGCAGGTCGGATCCGCGGCGGGTTGGGTCCGTTCCTGTCCGCGCAACCAGAGCTCACCGGCGGTCGCCGGGTCGACCTCGACCCCGCAGATCGGATCGTCGCCACGGGTGACGGAGGCATTGCCGGTGCGGCTCAGGGCTTCCGAGTAGTTGATGCCGGCCGCGGCGAAGGTGTCCTGCAGCGGCCCCGGATCGACGAAGGTGTCCAGGTCGATCTCGTGGGGGAAGCTGCCGATGGACTTCAGGTAGGGGACGTCGTTGCGCAGCGCCCCGACGAGGTCCGACTTGATGGCCGGATTGAAGTCCGTTCCGCCCGGGCCGTTGTAGAGGTAGACGACCTCGGCCGGGAGACCGCTGTTCTCCGCGACGAGTTCGGCGGCGGCGAGCGGGTCGCGGGTCAGGGACTCGGTCGCATCGAGCTGAGCGCGCAGGAAGGCCTGGACCACGTCCGGGTTCTCGTGCGCATAGGCAGATCTCGCGACGACGCCGTGCAGGGTCGGAACCCCGAGCTGGGCTCCGTCATAGAGCAACCGCGCCTTGTCCTGGAAGACCAGGAGTCCGGGCCAGGCCACGAACTGGGCCAGGGCATCCACCTTGCCCGACTCCAGCGCCGACGCGCCCACCTGCGGCTGTTGGTTCTGCACCTGCACCCCGGTGGTGGGGTCGATCCCGGCGCGGTCGAGGGCCTGCACGAGCGTCCCGTGACCGGCCGATCCGACGCTGGCCGAGATCGACTTCCCGCGTAGATCGGCGATCGTCGTGGCCGGTGAATTCTGCGGGACCACAACCATGTTCAGCGAACCCCGCGGGCTGGATCCCGTGACCGACAGCATCTCGGTGCGGGTCTTCTCCTCGGCACCGGCACGGGATCCGTTGATCAGCAACGGATAGTCACCCATCGACCCGATGTCGATCTTGCCCGCGATCATCCCGGTCGTGATCGGCGCGCCGGTGTCGAAGTCCTGCCACTCGACCGTGTACTCCTGGCCGGTCCGCTCGGTGACCTCGGCGAGCCGCTTCTCGAACTGACCTTCCACGCGGAGCAGGGTCCCGGCGGTCACCGTGTTGATCGTCTTCGACTGATAACCGACGACGACCCGGATGGCGTCGGTATCACCGGTGTCCTCGAGCGAGCAAGCGGCACTGCCGAGGGCGACGGCGAGCGTGACGGTGATCGCCGCCAGTTGTCGGGATCGGAGACGTGTTCTCATCGGACGTCCTTTGGGCTGGGACCATGGGCATGGGTGATCGCCGCCGGTTGCGTTGCAGTACCGGCGTTGTGGGACAGAAGATTTCAGCGGAGCAGATAGGGCATGTTGACGGTGACCGCACCCGTCGGGCATCGGACCGCGCACGGCCCGCAGTACCAACACTCGTCGACGTGCATGAAGGCCTTGCCCGATTCCGGGTTGATCGCCAACGAGTCGAGAGGACAGACCTCGACGCAGAGGGTGCAGCCCTCGATGCACAGCGATTCGTCGATTGTGACCGGCACGTCGACGCGGTTGTTGACCTGACTCATGAGCCGGCCGCCTCGCGTCGGGCGGTGCTCCGCAGACAGACTCGGTCACTGCGCATCCGGATGTACTCGAGGTCGACGGGGCGGCTCTCGTGCGCGAGATGGGTCAGTCGTTCGAGCAGCAGCAGCGAGGTACCCGAACCGGTCTCGAGATGCGCCGCCGAATGCGGGTCGGCGTCGACGGCCTCCACCGTCATCGTCGCGTGTCCGAGGGGTCCGCCGGCGATCTGCTCGAGAAGCGTGAACACGTCGTTGTTCTCGAGGTCGTGCTCGAGCAGCGGGATGCCGAGGTCCGGCACGAGATACGTGATGTCCAGGCTGATCGGCTCGTCGTCGAGGTAGCGCAGCCGTTCGATGTAGACGGCCTGCGCGTCGGCGAGTTGCAGCCGCCTCGCGACTGCGCGGGGGGCATCGACGAGGGTGGCGATCTTGACCGTGTTGCGCACCTCGCCGTGCATGCGGAATGTCTCTTTCAGTCCCTGCAGGGCATCGAGCCCATGATCGAGTTTGCGAGCCACCACATGGGTGCCGACCCGTGGCGCTCGCTCGATCAGTCGTTCCTCGGTGAGGATCGCGAGTGCATCGCGGATGGTGTTGCGGGAGACATTGAAGTCGGCGATGAGGGTGCGTTCATCGAGCGAATCGGCGAGGTCGCCGTCGTGGATCTGTCGCCGGAGCACGTCGGCGACCATACGGGCGTTGTCCGCCCGGAGCCGTCCGGCTGCTGTGGTCCTGAGCTGCATGAATGGCACGATAACGCGATCGCGCCGGCCCCGGAACGCCTGTGCGCGGCGCTGGTCGCGGCCCGGGGTGAATGCGCCACCGGCGGTACGCCGTGACCTGCGGCCCGTGCTCGGCCGCAGGTCATTGCGCCACCCTCGTGCGCCTCGGTCCGATTAGAATCACCGCGCTCACAATGCGGTGTCGGCCCCCCCGGGTCAGCGCGGTTGCGTCGCGTCGGCCGCTCGCAGCACCGTCCGCGAGACCGCGTCGGGGCGCGACACCAACGACGCGTGCGAGGCGTTGACCTCGGCGGTGCGCCCGGGTACGGCTCGTCCGGCCAGGAAGCGCTGCAGCGCCGTGGGATCACCCGATCCTGCTGCGAGACGAGGTACCAGCTGGGCACCCGTGCCCACGACGGCGGTCCGGACGGTTCCAGGTTGGCGCGGAGCGCGGCGGATTTCTGGTGGGCGAACATGTCGGCGGCGACCGCGGGCGACACGTCCTGCGCGAAGATCTCCCGGAAGTACGGGCGCGCGATGTAACCGTCGACGTTGCGTCCGGCCACGCCGGTCGGGTCGTTCTCGACCACCGTCAGCTGCAGGGCCGGCGGAAGGAGCCGGCTACCGGGATAGGTGATCGGGTTCAGCAGCCCCTGGACGAACTCGCCCGTGGTGCATCGGGTGTTCCGACCACTCGCCGGCGATGACCACTACTCTTGCCCTCATGACCAAGCGAACCGAACCGGACGCCGAGATCGACATCAAACCGCGTAGTCGCGACGTCACGGACGGCTTGGAGAAGACCGCGGCCCGCGGCATGCTCCGCGCGGTGGGCATGGGCGACGACGACTGGGTGAAACCGCAGATCGGCGTCGGGTCGTCGTGGAACGAGATCACGCCCTGCAACCTGTCGCTCGACCGGCTGGCCAAGGCGGTCAAAGAAGGCGTGCACGAGGGCGGCGGGTACCCGCTCGAGTTCGGCACCATCTCGGTCTCCGACGGCATCTCGATGGGTCACGAGGGCATGCACTTCTCGCTGGTGTCCCGCGAGGTGATCGCCGACAGCGTCGAAACCGTCATGAGCGCCGAGCGCCTGGACGGTTCGGTCCTGCTGGCCGGTTGCGACAAGTCCCTGCCCGGCATGCTGATGGCCGCGGCCCGACTCGACCTCGCGTCGGTGTTCCTCTACGCCGGGTCGACACTGCCCGGATACGCGACGCTGTCGGACGGCAAAGAGCGTCAGGTGACCATCATCGACGCCTTCGAGGCGGTCGGGGCGTGCTCGCGCGGACTTATGAGCCGGGAGGACGTCGACACCATCGAGCGCGCGATCTGCCCGGGTGAGGGTGCGTGCGGCGGCATGTACACCGCCAACACGATGGCCAGCGCGGCCGAGGCACTGGGGATGTCCATCCCGGGCAGTGCCGCACCCCCGGCCCCGGACAAGCGTCGCGACCAGTTCGCCCGCCAGAGCGGGGTCGCCGTCGTCGAGATGCTGCGCCGCGGGATCACCGCGCGCGACATCATGACCCGCGAGGCCTTCGAGAACGCGATCGCCGTGGTGATGGCGTTCGGCGGCTCGACCAATGCGGTGCTCCACCTCCTCGCCATCGCCAACGAGGCCGAGGTCGAACTGTCGCTCGACGACTTCATCAGCGTCGGCAGCCGGGTTCCGCACCTGGCCGACGTCAAGCCGTTCGGCCGGCACGTGATGACCGACGTCGATCGCATCGGCGGTGTGCCGGTGGTGATGAAGGCACTCCTCGACGCGGGCCTCCTGCACGGCGACTGCCTGACGGTGACCGGATCGACGGTCGCCGAGAACCTGGCGCACATCGCGCCGCCGGACCCGGACGGCCAGGTCCTGCGGGCCACGAAGTCGCCCATCCATCCCACCGGCGGCATCACCATCCTCAAGGGATCGCTGGCCCCGGAGGGCGCGGTGGTGAAGTCCGCAGGCTTCGACTCCGATGTGTTCGAGGGCACGGCACGGGTTTTCGACCGCGAACGCGCCGCGATGGACGCGCTCGAGGACGGCACGATCACCGCCGGGGACGTCGTCGTCATCCGGTACGAAGGCCCGAAGGGCGGACCGGGCATGCGGGAGATGCTCGCGATCACCGGCGCCATCAAGGGCGCGGGTCTCGGCAAGGACGTGCTCCTGATGACCGACGGCCGGTTCTCCGGCGGCACCACCGGTCTGTGCGTGGGTCACATCGCGCCGGAGGCCGTCGACGGCGGACCGATCGCTCTGGTCCGCGACGGCGACCGGATTCGGCTCGACGTCGGCCGCGGTCTCCTCGACCTCCTCGTCGACGACGACGAACTCGCTTCGCGCGCACAGGAGTTCACTCCCCTGCCCCCGCGGTACACGCGCGGCGTGCTGGCGAAGTACTCCAAGCTCGTCACCTCGGCGTCGCAAGGGGCGGTCTGCCGCTGAGCGCGGTACCGGTCCCGCTGGACCCCTTGAACCCCGGTGCCGGCGTCAGGTTGCGGTTTGTCCCGGATTGCGGGACAAATCGCAACCGGATCTCCGGTGACCGCCGTCGAATGCGCCTACAGTCTCTGGCATGGCCAAAGACCGTGGCACCCCGAAACCCACCACTGGGAAATCGTCCGCGCTGTCGAAGGTGTCTCTGCCGCAATGGATTGCGCTTGGACTGACCGTTCTCGCGGTGGTCTTCATCGTGCAGAACCGGACCACGGTGCGCATCGACCTGTTCTGGGTGAGTGTCGAGTCCCCGCTGTGGTTCATCCTGGCCGTGGTCTTTCTCGTCGGATGGGTCGTCGGCGTACTCGCCGCGCGCGGACGTTACCGGCAGCGCCGTCCGCACTGAGTTCGACGCCGCTTCGTCGGCGAAACCCGCGCGGTCTCACGACGATCGCCCGGGCGGCAGCTCCTTTCGCGGGATGAGGTGGCCGAGCAGCCACTCGTAGATCGCGTCGTCGTTCAGCAGGGTGAAATGGTGTGCGTTGCCGATGTGGAACCCCTCCTGGAACTTCAGCCCGCGACGCTGCCGCGTGTGCTGCCCGCGCCCACTCGGCGCGAGCACCAGGCCGTCACCCAGCAGACGCCCGACCGGGTGGTCGGGGTCGCGGGTGATCGTCGCGGTGACGAAGAGATGGCGAGCGCCCGCCAGCAGCGGCACGTCGGCGCCGGGCGGCTGCGACCACGCGTCCGGGTCGTGACCTATCCAGTCGTCGTCGGTCAGGCTGCCGTGGAACAGGTCCCGCACCCCGGCACTCCGACGACGCAACAATGAGCCGATCGGGCGGGTGACCGGCGTCCGGTTCAGCGCATTCGTGGCCAGGTGGACACCGCGGGCGAGTGGAGCCCCGAGGTGCGGCGTGCCGAGGCACACTGTCTCCGACACCAGGCCCGTCCAGTAGTCGCCGCGCTGATCGGCTGCGTGGCAAGCACTTCGGACGACCAGCCCACCCATCGAATGGCCGATGAGGGTCAGTCGTGTCACCGGCGTCGGCCAGAGCAGGACGAGTGCGTCGAGAAGGTCGGCGAGGGCGCGGCCGTTCTCGCTGATGTGGCGACCGGTGTTGTAGCGGACCTGGACCTCGGTGGCGCCGATGTCGTCGGTCAGCCGCTCGCCGTATGTGGGTTGCTCACCTAGAGACCACGCGAACTCCGACTCCATCAGGCCGTGCAGGAACACGACGACGTGTCCACCCGCGTCGGGGAAGCCATCGCGGAGCGACTCGGCGTCGAGGGAGACCGGCCAGCCGTCGACGCGGATCGACATGTCGGCCGTGAGGGGCGAGTCCGCGGTGTCCAGTTCATCGCCGATGAGACCGTTGAGGATGCCGAGGAGCACCGCGCCTCGAGGGGTGTGCGAGGGCGCGCGGCCCTCCGACCAGGGCACATGGTCCGCAGCCGACCGGCCGGCGTCGAGGGCAGCGGTGATCGAGTTGTACGTCCCCTCGCTGACGGCGTCATGCACCATCCGCGCGGTGTCGACGGAACTCCCCAGGACAGGCCGGAGCATCCGGAAGACGCCCCCGGCGATGACGCGGTGCATCGCTCCGACGCCGCGCGTCGCAGCGCCGGCCTCGTACAGCCCGAGATCGGTGAGGGCCCGCAGCTCGGACTCACGCGTGGTCGTGGCGGTCATGCCCCGAGTGTACAGATGTGCACTCAATGTGGGCGGAGCGGAAGTCGCGACCGCCGCCCGTCAGATCCTGTTGCGTTTGGTCCCGGCTACCGGGACAAAACGCAACGGGATATCAGGCAGCCTGTCTCCGCGCCCGGAACACCACGTCGTGGGTGTGGTGCCCGCCGCCCGCGGCCCGTCCACGCTCCCGCGTCTCGTCGGTGACGATTTCCCAACCGTCGCCGAGCAGTCCCGCGAAATCAGCGGGTTGGACGTAGGCATCAGGGTCGAAGCCATGTGCACGCACACCCTCGGGGGCGTGTGCCACGACGAGCAGGGACCCGCCGGGGCCGACGGCTTCGACCAGCCGCCGCGCGGCGTCCAAACCCTCCTTCGGGATCGGAAAGTAGTGCAGCGTCACGAGGTCGACGCCGGCCGCCGGGACGTCATCGGCGATCACGTCTGCACGCAACCACGTGATCGACGGCCGCGGGTCGATCTCACGGGCCCGATCCACCGCGACCTGCGAGATGTCGAGGGCCGTGACCTGCCATCCGCGATCGGCGAGCCATCGGGCGTCGGCACCCTCACCCGACCCGACGTCGAGCGCGGTGCCCGGTTCGATGTCCGACACCTCGGCGACGAGCGCGGGGTTGACGTCGGAGGTCCACAGACGGTCCGCGCTGCGGTACCGCTCGTCCCACCCTTCGGCGGTTCCCGGATCGTTGCTCCCCCGGGACTCGGTCGCGGCCTCGGGGCGATGGCTGTTCTCGGTGGTCATGCCTCCGACTGTGGCACGCACCGTCGTGAGCGGCAAGGACGGTTGCCGATCCGGCAAGAAGTGATGGTGGAGGGAGACCCCGGGTCAGTGCACCACGCCCGCGATCCGCCGGATGGCCTCGGTGAGCACGTCGGCGGAGCAAGCGATGTTGAGTCGAACGAAACCGGCACCCGGATTCCCGAAGGCGTGTCCGTAATGCAGGGCGACGCGGGCTTTGTCGAGAATGACGAGCCCGGGGTCGTCGCCCAGCCCGGTGTCGCGGAAGTCGAGCCACGCGAGATACGACGCCTCCGGCCGCGTGTACCGAACCGACGGAAGATACTGCGCGAGAAGCAGTTCGAGGAGATCGAAGCTCTCCCCGATGACCTCGAGGATGGCGTCGAGCCACTCATCACCGTGCGCCAATGCCGCTTCGGTCGCAGCGCGGCCCAGAATGCTCGTGCGATAGCGCACCTCGTCGGGTTGCCGCGCGATCAGAGCCCGGCCCCGATCCGACGCGACAACCGTGAGCGCGCACTTGGCACCGGCGAGATTGAAGGCCTTGCTCGCCGAATGTGCGGCCACGCCGACCTCACGCGCCGTGTCGCCCACCGCGAGGAACGGGACGAACTCCACGCCGGGGTGGACCAGCGGCGCATGGATCTCGTCACTGACGACAGTCGCGCCATGTGCCGCGGCCAAGTCGGCCAGTCGCTCGAGGTCGGTGGCGTCGTGGACGAGGCCGAGCGGATTGTGCGGGTGACACAGTAAAACCGCCCGGGCGCCGGCGGCGAGGGCGCGTTCAATGCCCGCCAGATCCATCCGCCAGGCCGTCGACGACGACCCGCGTTCCTCGAGGAGGGGCACCTCGACGACGCGACCACCGGCCTCCGGGATGAGTTCGAAGAACGGCGGATAGACCGGGGGCATCAGCACGACACCGTCGCCGGGACTGATCGCGACGCGCAGACTCTCGACGATGACGACGCTCACGTCGGTCGTCGAGCTGACGTCAGCCGGATCCACCCGCCAACCCCACCGACGGTCGGCGAACCCGGCGAAGGCCTCCCCTGCCGAACCCGAGGTCGCCGCGTAACCGATGTCGGACGCACGTACCCGGTCGATGATGGCGTCGGCGACCACCGGTGCGAGCGGATAGTCCATCTCCGCGATGAACAGCGGTAGTACGTCGTCGGGGTGCGTGCTCCACTTCGCGCTCGTACGACGGCGTAGTTCGTCGAGCGGCGGCGCGACCGGTCTGATGCTCACCGCTACTTCGTACCGCCGATGTCGACGCGGCACCACCAGTGCGCGGCCACCACGTCCGTCGACGATTCCGCCGTCAGCGGGCAGACTGGTCGGCATGGCCTTCCCCATTCGCATCGGTGTCCAGATCCAGCCCCAGCACGCACCCGAGTACTCGCTGATCCGTGACGCGGTCCGCCGCGCCGAGGACACGGGCGTCGACATCGCGTTCAACTGGGATCACTTCTATCCGCTCTACGGCGCTCCCGAGGGCGAGCACTTCGAGTGCTGGACGATGCTCGGCGCCTGGGCCGAGCAGACCTCTCGGGTGGAGATCGGCGCGCTCGTGACCTGCAACTCGTACCGGAATCCGGAGTTGCTCGCCGACATGGCCCGCACCGTCGACCACATCAGCAACGGCCGTCTGATCCTGGGCGTCGGAGCCGGCTGGTTCCAGAAGGACTACGACGAGTACGGCTACGACTTCGGCACCGTCGGTTCCCGGTTGAACGATTTCGGTGCCGCCCTCCCGCGGATCAAGTCGCGGCTGGCGAAGCTCAATCCGGCTCCCACCCGCGACATCCCGATCCTCATCGGCGGCAGCGGCGAGAAGAAGACGCTGCGCTACATCGCCGAGCACGGCGACGTCTGGCACGGCTTCAACGACGTCGAGCAGTACCGGCACAAGTCCAAGGTGCTGGCCGAGCACTGCGCCGCCGTGGGTCGAGACCCCGAGACCATCGAGCGGTCGTCGGGCGTGCAGTTCGACGGGGACACCGACGCGCTGCTGCGCGATGCCGATGCACTCGCCGACGAGGGCGTCACACTGCTGACCGTCGGCGTCACCGGCCCCGACTACGACCTCACCGCACTCGAGGCGCTGTGCCGGTGGCGCGACTCGCGGAACTGACCGCGTAGCACCCGGGCGCACCCGCGCCCGGGTGCCGACACTCCCCCGAAGGCGTCGACGACACCGCACGCCCGCACGGCTAGGTTTGTGATCATGCATCGAGTGCCGGCACTTCGGGAACTGCTGACACGCGCGGCTTCGGCGGTCGCGCTGACGGGACTGCTGGGCGTCCTCATGGCCCTGGCATCCCCCGGCGCGGCGTCGGCGGAGCCGCCCACCCGGCTGCCGAACTACGTCGTCGACTCCGCCGACGCGATCTCCCCGGCGCAACGCACCGAGCTAGAGGCCGCGATCGACTCGCTCTACAACGCCCACGCGGTCCAGATGTGGATCGTGTACGTCCGCGATTTCGACGGCCTGACCAGCGAGGAATGGGCGAATCGGACTGCTGCCGCCAGCGAGCTGGGTGACCATGACGCCCTGCTCGCCGTCGCCACCGAGGACCGGGGGTATCGACTCTTCGCACCGGACAGCGTGGGCGGTCTCGATCAATCGACTCTCGAAGAGGTGGCCAACGACGACGTCGTCCCGCAATTGCGTGAGGCGAACTGGGCAGGTGCGGGCCTGGCGGCGGTCAACGGGCTGTCCGGCGCACTCGATCCGAACCACACCGGCCTGATCGCAGCCGGCGTCGTCGGCGGCGTGGCCGTCCTCGGCGGCGGCGGCGCGTACCTCTACTCCCGACGCCGCAGGCAGCGTCGTATCGACGACAGCGTCGAGACCCTGCGCGAGCAGGAACTGACGGTCGACCAGTTGGCCGCGCAACCCGTCGAGGTGCTCGACCCGTGGTCGCGTGAGGTGCTCACGGACCTCGACAACGCCATCCGTACCAGCAAGGAAGAGCTGCAGTTGGCGGTCGGTGAGTTCGGTGAGGTCGAAACAGCCCCGTTCACCGACACCGTGCGAGCGGCCGAGCAGGCGCTCGGACGGGCGTTCGCGCTGCGCCAGCGTCTCGATGACAACGTTCCCGAGACCGACGACGAACGACGCTCGATGCTCGTCCAGATCATCACCACCTGCACCGAGATCGACAGCACACTGGACGACCACGTCGAGAACTTCGACGCGATGCGCAACCTCCTCATCAATGCGGACTCGCGATTCGACGCCATCACCCAGCAACTCATCGGCCTTCGCGCCCGTCTGGAGACGGCGTCGCAGCAGCTGACCGAGCTCATCGGCAAGCACGGCGAGGCCACGTTGACCTCCATCCTCGACAACGTCGATCTCGCCCGAGCCCAGATCGACTTCGCCGAGGCGACCGCGGATCAGGGGCGCGCCGCCATCGCCGCACCGGTGGGTCAGCAGGGACCGGCCGTCGCTGCGCTCCGCTCGGCCGAGGGATCGATCGAGCAGGCGACCACGCTGCTCGACGCCATCGATCATGCAGACGCGAACATCGCCATCGCCCGCTCGCGGATGCCGGCGCTCATCGCCGAGGTGGACGACGAACTGGCCGAGGCCAACGCCCTGGCACAGACCGGCGGGACCTCGCTGGTGACCGCGATCGAGGTCGCGAGCGCCGCGGTCGCGAATGCCCGCAGCAACTTCGACGCCGATCCGCTGGGTACCTTCACGGCGCTCGTCGACGCCGATGCCGATCTCGACGACGCACTCGCCGCGGCGCGGGACGCCGCTGCCGAGCGCATCCGTCGAGCACAGGTCCTCACCGCGGCACTCGAATCGGCGGAGGCCAAGGTGACAGCGGCCGCCGACTTCATCGGCACCCGGCGGGGGGCCGTGCAGTCCACGGCACGGACCCGACTGGCGGAAGCGCAGCGGCTTCTGCAGTCCGCGACGGACGCCGCTGCCACCGATGCACCGGTGGCGACCGCGACCGCACGTCGCGCCGGTTCCCTGGCCGACCAGGCGCTCATGGCCGCTCAGACCGACGTCGTCGACTGGCAGTCGCAACAGCGACATCCGGGCGGCTCGTCCACCGCCGGTGCGGTCCTCGGCGGAATCCTCGTCGACAGTTTCCTGCGCGGCACCGTCGCGGGACGCGGGGGCGGCTTCGGTGGCGGCGGCTTCGGCGGCGGTTTCGGTGGGGGCGGCTTCGGGAGCGGCGGACGCAGCCCCGGTTCCTTCGGCGGCTCCGGGTCGTCGGGCCGGATCGGAACCGGCGGGCGGTTCTAGGCCCCGGCGCCGGAAGCGCAGCGAGCGGGCCGAATCAGCACGGCCGCGTGATGTTCCACGTGGAACCAACAGGGGTGTTGGGCTGCCGTTAACGCTCGGGTAGCCACCGGTTCGTTTCATCCGCCTAACGTGCTCTTCGTCGTGCGCCGGCCCCGTGGCGCGACCATGTTTCAGAGGAGCCCGTGTGCGTATTCCGTTGCAGCTGTTCATGTCCACCGGTGAGGATGCCGGACGTTCGTCCCGCGCCTACGTGACCTGCCGCTACAAGTGCGGCGACGCGTGCCGCCACGATCCCGGGAACACCAGCGACAACAACTACTTCCGGGACGTCGTCCGCACCGCGGTCTCGCGTCGAAGCGTTCTCAAGACCTCGGCCGGTGCAGCGGTGGCCGTCGGTGCGACCTCACTCCTCGCGGCGTGCGGTGATTCCGGGTCGTCGGAGTCGGCCTCGTCCAGCGGTGCGGCATCCGGAGATGCGATGCCGGGCATGAACTTCGCCGCCGTCGCGCCGAACACCGAGGATGCCGTGGTGATCCCGGACGGGTACCGCCAGGAGGTGGTGATCAGGTGGGGCGACCCGATCCTGCCCGGTGCTCCCGAGTTCGACTTCGCCAATCAGACGCCCGAGGCGCAGGCCGGGCAGTTCGGCTTCAACAACGACTTCGCCGGCCTGATCCCGGTCGACGGCGTCGCCGATCACCACTACCTGGTCGCCAACCTGGAGTATCCGACCGAGCCCTTCATGTTCGCCGGCTACAAGGAAGGCGAACCCACCGAGCAGCAGGCCCGCATCGCCATGGCGTCGGTCGGCATCGCAGTCGTCGAGGTCACCGCGCAATCCGACAGCGGAGCTCTCAAAACCGTTGTGGGACCCCGGAATCGACGTCTGACTGCGTCGAGCCCCTTCCGCCTCACCGGCCCGGCCGCGGGCAGCGAGTTCGTCAAGACGGCCGCGGACCCGGCGGGCACCACTGTCCTGGGCACCTTCGCCAACTGCTCCGGAGGTCTCACCCCGTGGGGCACGATGCTCTCCGGCGAAGAGAACTTCAACAACTACTTCGCGAACCCGAGCACCGTCACCGATGCCAAGGCCAAGGAGCGGCTCGAGCGCTACTCCTTCGAGGACGACGGCGACGAGCACTACTGGGGACGGTTCGACAAGCGCTTCGACCTGGCGGTCGAGCCGAACGAGGGGAATCGCTTCGGTTACATCGTCGAGGTGGATCCGCACGACCCGAATTCCGTTCCGGTGAAGCACAGTTCGATGGGCCGGTTCAAGCACGAATCGGCGAACATCTACGTGGTCGGGAGCGGGCCGGACAAGGACACCGTCGTCGCCTACAGCGGTGACGACGAGAGGTTCGAGTACATCTACAAGTTCGTCTCCAGCCGCAAGATGAAGTCCGGCCTGTCGAAGACGGCCCGCGACCACAACATGGGCATCCTCGACGAAGGCACGCTCTACGTCGCCACCTTCACCGGGGACTCCCCCGACCCGGTGGACGGCACCGGAACCCCGCCCGCCTCAGGGAAATTCGCCGGGAAGGGGTCCTGGAAGCCGCTGCTGACGGTCAATGCCGACGGTTCGGCTCGCTCGTACATCCCCGGAATGTCCCCCGCCGAGGTCGCGGTGTTCACCCGGCAGGCCGCCGACACCGTCGGCGCGACCAAGATGGACCGGCCCGAGGACATCGAACCGAATCCGAAGTTCGGCAAGGTCTACTGCGCGCTGACGAACAACGATGATCGCGGCACCGATGGTGAAGCGCCTGCCGATGCGGTGAACCCGCGCAACGAGAACAAGAACGGTCAGGTCCTGGAGATGACCGACGACCACACCGGCACCGAGTTCACCTGGGAACTCCTGCTGGTGTGCGGCGACCCGGCTGCTGCCGACACCTACTACGGCGGGTTCGACAAGACCAAGGTCAGTCCGATCTCCTGCCCCGACAACGTCGCGTTCGATCCCCATGGCAATCTGTGGATCTCCACGGACGGCAACGCACTCGACAGCAACGACGGGTTGTTCGCGGTCGCCCTGGACGGCGATCGACGCGGGGAGACCAAGCAGTTCCTGACCGTGCCCAAGGGTGGCGAGACCTGCGGCCCGATCATCGACACCAATCGTGTCCTGATCGCGGTTCAGCATCCCGGCGAACTCGACGACCACTCCGCGGACAACCCGGCGTCGCACTGGCCCGACGGCGGACAGTCCCAACCCCGGCCGTCCGTCGTCGCCGTATGGCGGGACAACGGGGGCGAGATCGGCGTCTGACCGCACCGCTTCATCCGAGCACCCTCGAGTCCCGGGCCTGCGGCCCGGCTCGGGGGTGCTCTTCATCTCCCACCAGGACTGTCCAGCGGCACCGAGCCGTTGACCTGGATCTTTCGCGGATCGCACCCCGATCGTGACAGTCGTCAAGGTTTTTCTTGACGAGTGTCAAGACTCGGGCTTAGTGTGGCGTGCAGCACATGTCGCCTCGACTGTGTCTTGCTTCTCCGCCTCGGCCGAGGCGGTCTCACGGAGGTGGAACGATGACGAGTTATGACCTGACCGGGCGGACGGCACTGGTCACCGGTGGCGCGCAGGGCCTCGGTGCCGGGATGGCCGAGGCGCTCGCCGCAGCCGGCGCGTCCGTCGCGATCGGCGACGTGAACTCCGACGGCGGTCGGCAGGCGGTCGAAACGCTTCGGGCACAAGGCGCGAAGGCCGAGTTCGTCGCGCTCGACGTGACCGACGACGCAGCCTGGGAGTCGGCCGCGGCGTCGACCGTCGAGTCGCTGGGCGGGCTCGACATCGTCGTGAACAACGCCGGCATCGAGGTGACGAACCTCCTGGTCGATCTCGACGCCGCGGAGGCGTCGAAGATGCTGGACGTCAACGTGCTCGGTACTGCCCTCGGCATCAAGCACGCGTTCCGCGCGATGCGTCCCGGCGGCATCGCGGGCAAGGGCGGAGCCGTCGTGAACATCGCATCCGTCGCTGCGACAATCGCTTTCCCCGGCATCAGCGTCTACTCCGCGACGAAGTCGGGTATCGACCGCCTCACCCGGGTGGCGGCCGCCGAATCCGGGAAGCTCGGCTACGGCGTGCGCGTGAACTCGATCTATCCCGCCCTCACCCCGACCGCGATGGGCAACAAACTCGCCGTCGAGACCGCAGCCCTGGGGCTGTTCGAATCCCCGGAGGCGGCTGCCCAGGCGGTCGCGGAGCTGACACCCCTGGGCCGACTCGGACAGGTCGACGACATGGCCGACGCCGTGGTCTTCCTCGTCTCCGACGCCGCGAAGTTCATCACCGGCGCGGGCCTCCCGGTCGACGGCGGCATGGGGATGTGATCCCACCGACGTTCACTGCCGCAACGCTTTTCCCGAACACCCGCATCGAACACCCGAACCAGACACGAGGAGTCCCACCATGCCCACTGACAAACGCGTCGTCGTCTACGGAGCGTCCGGATACACGGGCCGACTGATCTGTGAGTACCTGCGCGAGTACAACATCCCGTTCCTGGCGGCGGGCCGCGACCACGCCCGGCTGAAGAGCGCCGTCGAGGCGGTGCCGGGCATCGACACGGTCGCGTACGACATCGTCGAGGTCGAGCACACGGTCGAGGCGCTGACCGAGGCCTTCCGCGGCGCCGACGTCGTACTGAACACGGTCGGGCCGTTCGCCCGCTACGGCCACGAGGTCGTCCAGGCGTGCCTGGAGATCGGGGCCCACTACACCGACACCAACGGTGAACAGAACTGGATGATCGATGCCGAGGCGCAGTACGGAGCCGAATTCGCTTCTCGCGAACTGGTCTTGACGCCGGGCCTGGCGCAGATGTACTCCATCGGCGAGATCGCCGCGAACATCTGCCTGGAGAACCCCGGACTGGACACCCTCGACATCCAGGTGTTCTGGAAGGGCCACCCGACCGTCGCGTCGACCAACACGATCCTCACCAATGCCGCATTCGCGAAGGCGTACTACCTCGAGGAGAACGAGTACGTCGAATGGCCGGCGGACGCGGGTCTGTACACGGTCAGCGTGCCCGGTCAGCACGACCTCGGTCTCGCTCTGCCCTGGGGCGGTACATCACACCCGGTGTGGTTCAAGAACGACCCGCGCGTGGCCACCGCAAAGGCACTCGGCGGCGTCTTCAACCGGCCACTGATGCAGGGCGTTCCGGTTCTGGTGGCCGCCGCGCTCGAACAGATGGAGGGCAAGTCCGAGGAGGAGAAGTACCGGATCATCGACGAGCAGTCGGCCGCCATCCGCAGCGAGATGCCCCCGCGTGAGAACCCGCGCCTGAACACCTCGCTGGACTCGGTCTACGCCTCCGGTCCGCTCGGCCGCGCGCACTGCGTGATCCACGGCAACTCCAACTACAAGCAGACCGCCCTGCTCAACGCGCACGCCGCGAACGAACTGCTCCAGGCCCGCCCCCGCCGTGTCGGCTTCGTCTCGAGCTGCCAGGCGTTCGGCCATCGCGAATTGCTCGGCACCCTTCGCGCTTTCGGTCTGGTCCTGGACCCGATCGTCACCGTGCACCGCTGAGGACGACATGCGACTCTCGGAGTACCTCGACAAGGGCGCCTCGCTGGGGCGCGACGCGCCGTGCCTCACCGCCGGCGGGGTCACCTCGACCTACGGCGAGGTCCAGGATCGGTCCACTGCCATCGCAGGTGCGTTGCAGCACAACGGGATCGAGGCCGGCGACCGGGTCGCCGTCCTCTCGGCCAACGATTCGCTGGCCCTGACGTGCGTCTTCGGCATCTCGCGTGCGGGTGCCGTGTGGTGCCCGGTCAATCCGCGCAACGAGGCCGAGGAGAACCGACAGCTGTTCGATCTCTTCGGGTGTCGGCTGCTGTTCTTCCAGGCGAAGTTCGCCGGCCTGGTCGAGAAGATCAAAGATCAGCTCCCGCAATTGGACCGGTTGGTCTGTCTGGACGGCGACGTCGACTGGGCGACTCCATTCGACGCCTGGCTCGACGAACATCGAGCCGAGCCGGACGAACGCCGACGACCAGATGGCGGTCTGTGCATGCTCGCCGGTACCGGCGGGACGACCGGCCGACCGAAGGGGGTGCGGCTCACCGAGGACAACATGATGACCTCGACGGCACTGGCGTTGATGAGCTACCCGTTCGGTGAGCGCCCCCGGTATCTGGCGCTCGCCCCGCTGACCCATTCGGCGGGGGTGCTGACGTTCCCCATCCTCAGCCTCGGCGGTGAGGTCGTGATCATGCCGGCACCTGACATCGGGGAGTTCCTGGCGCTGATCGAGCGGCATCGCATCACCCACGCCTTCCTGCCGCCGACGGTGATCTACGGGGTGCTCGACCATCCCGACCTCGACAGTCGGGATCTGAGCTCGCTGCGATGTCTGTGGTACGGCGCGGCGCCGATGTCGCCCACGCGGCTGGAAGAAGCACTGCCGCGTATCGGCCCGGTGCTCGGCCAGTTGTTCGGGCAGACGGAGGCACCGAACATGATCGCCACCCTCGCGCCCGCCGAGCACTTCCACGACGACGGGTCGATGGCCACCGAGCGGTTCGGATCGGCCGGTCGGCCGACACCGCTGACCACGGTCGCGATCATGGCCGAGGACGGGTCGCTGCTGAGTCGTGGCGAGCGCGGCGAGATCGTCGTCCGGGGACCACTCGTGATGGACGGATATCACGAGAACCCAACGGCCACCGCCGAAGTGAGCGCGCACCGCTGGCATCACACCGGCGACATCGGCTACCTCGACGACGACGGCTACCTCTTCGTCGTCGACCGCGCCAAGGACATGATCATCACCGGCGGGTTCAACGTGTATTCGGCCGAGGTGGAACAGGCATTGCTGGCCCATCCGGCGGTGAAGGACTCGGCCGTCATCGGGCTGCCCGATCCCAAATGGGGCGAACGAGTGACGGCCGCCGTCGAACTGCGTGCGGGGCACGACGCCGACACCGAGGAGCTCATCGCCTTCGTCAAGGAACGGATCGGCAGCGTCAAGGCGCCGAAAGAGATCGAGATCTGGACCGAACTGCCGCGGTCCAAGGTCGGCAAGATCCTGAAGACCGAGGTCCGGGGCGCATTCAGCTGACCGCATCGAGGCCTCACCGGTGCCCGCCCGGCCGGCGCCGACAAGCGTCGAACTCGGCCGGGTGGGTACACTCGGGTCTCGAACTCCATCACTCCCCGAGCAAGGGAATCCCCCGGCAAGGACCGCGAGATGACACAGGTCGTCGACCGACAGGCCCGCATCGAGGCCCGCGCACGAGACAAGTTCCAGGCCAAGCGCGACGAGCTGGCCATGGCGACTCTGACGACGCTGGCCGAACTGGGGTACGCGCGGACGAGCCTGCGCGAGATCGCGCAGAACTCCGAGTACTCGCACGGGGTGTTGCACTACTACTTCACCGACAAGCTCGACCTCATCGCCCACGCGGTCCGGCAGTACGAGGCCGTCTGCGTCACCCGCTACGACGAGGTCGTGGCCCACGCGGTGACCGCGGATCAGTTGCGCGACGAGTTCGCCGACACCTTCTTCGCAGGCATGCGTTCCGAGGCAGCCATTCATCGGCTCTGGTACGACCTGCGAAATCAGAGCATGTTCGACGACTCCTTCCGCGCGGACGTGATCGAGATCGAGCGCCGGCGCGAAGAGATGATCTGGCGCGTGGTGGAGAGATTCTGCGAGTTGTCGGGGACGCAGCCCGCGGTGACACCGGCGGTCGCCTACATCGCGCTCGACGGCATCTTCCAGCGCGGACTGCTCAGCGAGATCGACGGCCGGCCCGACGGCGTCGCGACCGCCCGCGAGGACCTGATCGCCTTCTTCGGAGTCGTGGGGCACCACTGACCGTCTGACGAATCGAGCCGCACATTCGTGCGCAGCGTCACAGGCCCCTGCCCTAATACTTCGAACCCCTAAGTATTAGACTCTCTAAACGTGTCCGCTTCCGACCCCGCCCAGCTCGCCCAGACCCTGCGGCCGACGATCACCAGGCTGTACCTGGCCCTTCGTCGTCGCGCACCCTCGGTCGAGCTGACCGCGGCGCAGACGTCCGCCCTGAGCGTCCTCGCCGATCACGGGCCGATGCGGATGGGTGAATTCGCCACCCGCGAATCCATCCGCATGCCGACAGCGACGTCGGTGATCGACGGACTCACCAAGCACGACCTGGTCGAACGCAGACCTGATCCAGACGACCGCCGAGCCGTGCTCGTCGGCCTCACCGACCACGGGCGCACCCTCGTGCGGCAGATCCGCGAGGAGCGGGACGTCATCCTGACCGGTGCGCTCGCCGCGCTCGACGATCAGCAGCGCGAAGCCATCGCCGCGGCCGGACCGGCCCTGCAGGCCCTGCGCGACCAGCTCGACAATCACCCGGTATCGCACCCCGCCCGCCCGGCGAGTGCGTGAGCGGCCCGGTCGCGGTTCGACACCGCCGGCCGTCCGCCTGATCTGGCAGAGGAATCAATGACCGTCACCGAACACACCCCGGGCGACACCGCCGCGGTTGCGCGCGACACCACCGCAGCCGAACCGTCGATGCTCGCCTCTCTGCGTGCACAACCGCGCGCGGTGTGGATCACCGCTTTCGCCGCCGTCATCGCCTTCATGGGCATCGGCCTCGTCGATCCGATCCTGCACAGCATCGCCGAAGCGCTGAACGCCCCACCGGAGAAGCTCACGCTCCTGTTCGGTGTCTACGTCGGCGTCCAGTGCGTCGCGATGCTGCTGACCGGTTGGGCCGCATACCGTTTCGGGCCGCGGCGCACACTCACCGTCGGGCTTGGACTCATCGTCGTCGCCGCCGGCGTCTCGGCCTTCGCCGACAACATCGACCAGCTCATCGCCTACCGGGTGATCTGGGGTCTCGGCAACGCACTGTTCCTCGCCACCGCACTGGCTTTCATCGTCCAATCGGCGGTCGGCAACCGCAACAGCGCCATCATGATGTACGAGGCCGCCCTGGGCATCGGACTGGCCGTCGGACCGCTCCTGGGCGCGACGCTCGGTGAATGGACCTGGCGCGCACCGTTTGCCGGTACCGCCCTGCTGATGCTGGCCGGAGCCATCCTGTGCGCGTTCATGCTTCCCGCCGACGGACCGCGGTCCGAACGAGTACGGGTCCGGATCGTCGACCCGATCAAGGTCCTGCGCAACCGCACCCTGTTCGTCACGTCCGTCGGTTCCGCCTTCTACACGGGCGCGCTGTTCACCGTGATCGCCTGGGCGCCGATCGCGATGGGCCTGCGACCCATCTACGCCGGACTCGTCTTCTTCGGCTGGGGCCTGCTCACGGCGGTCGCCGGAGTCTTCGTCGCCCCGCTGCTCGCTCGGGTCGTCGGTGAGAAGGCCGGTGTCATGGTTGCCATCTCGACATACGGACTTGTCATGGTGCTGGCCGGGATCGGCACGTTCACCGGACAGATCTGGCTGATCGGCCTGGCCGTCATCCTCTCCGGCTTCCCCTCGGGCGTGCTCAACACCCTCTTCACCGACGTCGCGATGTCGGCCGTCGGCGGCGACACCCCCCGGTCGGTCTCGAGTGCCGGGTTCAGCTTCCTCCGCTGGATGGGCGCCGCGATCGCGGCCGTGCTCGTCGCCTACCTCGCGAAGTGGACCGGTTCGGAGGCGACACCGTGGTGGTTCGCCACCGGATACTGCGTCGTCGCCCTCGGCGCGGTGTCGTTGGCCAAGGTCGCTCACGACCACAAGGTCGCCGACGACGCCGCTCTCATCGGCGCCGAGGAGTTCTGAGCCTCCCGCGCACGCAGCTTCCTGCTCCCTGAGCACAGGCGCAAGGAGCACGGCCCCCTCCCGCTCCCCGAGGTGCGACGAGCGCGACGCCTCCGCTCCCTGAGGAGCGGCCGGACGGCCGTCGTGGACCACCGAGCGAACCCTCCTGGGCGCCCGAATTCTATGCTCCCTGAGGTGCGAGCGAAGCGAGAGGGTCCTATAGCTTGTCAAGTGCTCCGAGGTCAGTGGTGAGGTCGCGGAACACTTCGCGGGCGATGTAGCGCTTGAGGCAGCGGAGGATGTCTTTCTTCGTTTTGTGTTCGGCGGAACGTCGCTCGACGTAGGCGCGGGTGGGGGCGTGGGATTTCATGCGTCCGACCGCGATCATGTGCAGAGCACTGTTGGCTTGCCGGTCCCCGCCCCGGTTGAGTCGGTGACGGCTGGTTTTGCCTGAGGATGCCGGTAACGGGGCGGCGCCGACGAGTTTGGCGAACCGTGCCTCGGTGCCCATCCGCTCGACGTTGTCACCGGCGGTGATCACCAGGCGGGCGGCGGTGATCGGCCCGATCTGCGGGCGCGAGAGCAGGGTGGGTACCAGCTTGCTCAGCAGTCGTGTGAGTTCGCGGGCCAAAGACCGGGCTTGTTGTTGGGCGAGTCGGTGTCGGTCGAGCAGCGACCGCGCAGCGCGCACGAACGCCGCGGCCGGCCCGGACAGATCAGCTTTCTCGGCTGGTACCGGCAAGTCTTTGATGAATGCTGCCCGCTTGGCGATGGTGCGGGCCTGGCGCGCTTGATCGGCGTACTCGGCTGGTGCGGTGGTACACAGGTCACGGATCTGGTTACCGATGCGGGTGGCTTCCTCGACGGCCGAAGCCCTTGCCACGGTGAGCATCCGAATAGATTCGACCGCGCCGCGGGTGTCTTTGGCCACCGCGGTCGCGCGGCCGGTGATGACGGCCATCGCTGCGGCGTAGGCATCGAGTTGATCGGTCTTACCGTGGGCGTAGCGGCGCGGCAGATCGGGGGTGTTGACCTCGATCACTCGCACCCCTTCGGCGGTGAGCATCCGGGTCAACCCGGCCCCGTAGGAGGCGCTCGATTCCACTGCGGCATCCTCGACGCGGCCGAAGCCACACGCCCACTGCCACAACTGGGTGTAGCCGGCGGTGGTGGTCGGGAACTCGCGATCGGCCAGCGGGCGGCCGTCGGTGGCGACGATCGCGGCGTGGTGGGTCTGTTGATGGGTGTCGACTCCGAGTACGACCACTTGCGTGGTCACTGCTGTCTCAGCCATTCTGGCGGTGTCTCCCTTCACTGCGGTGTGGGATGACCTCACCGGGGCGGGTGGACAGGACAGTGAAGAGTCACGGCCTACCAGCCAGACAGGGTCCTAATCAGGTCACACCCGCCCCGGTCCTCACAGGTCACTTGGTGCAGGTGATCGACCGGAGTTCCGGGCCGACACATCTCGCCCATGACAGCACCGTCAGCCACGAAGTAAGTCAGACCCAAACCCGGTCAACCACCCACACCCATTCTCACTGCCACGAAGGGCTCCGCAACGTGTCTCACCAGGCCCTTCGTGGCTCGTCGCTATCGCTCCTCGCACCTCAGGGAGCAGTAATAGGGCTCGCCCCATGCACAACGGGTTCTTCGTAGTCCACGACGGCCGACAGGCCGCGGATACCGAGGAGCGACCCCTCGCTCCCTGAGGAGCGGCCGGAGCTTGCGGAGGCCGCGTCACGAAGGGTCTTGGTGAGACGGCGGTGGATCTGCGAATCGGCGACCGGCGCGCGGAACGCCCGGTACCGTCCGCGGGATGACGGATTCGAAGGTGATCGTCGCCATCCGGGGCGGCGGGCCGACCCGTGCCGACGCCGACGATCTCGTCGAGCGCTGTATGGCAGCGGGGGCAACGCGCATGCAGGTCAACCTCAGCGACGACGCGGTCTCCGGGGCCATGCGCATCGACGAACTCGACCCGCCCATCGTCGCGGTGCTGTCCTTCTGGGCGCCCGACCCCGACCCGGTCCTCGCCGTCGTCGATGACGAACTCGACGGTCCGATCGCCGTCTGGGAGGTCACCGCGCGGGCACCGCTCAATCCGAACCTGCCCGCCGACGGGACGCGGATCGACGCGCTGTCCAATATCGCTTTCCTCCGTCGCCCCGACGAACTCGACCACGCCGAGTGGTTGCGCCGCTGGTTGGACGATCACACCCAGGTCGCCATCGACACCCAGGCCACGTTCGGTTACGTCCAGAACATCGTCGAACGACCGTTGACCGAGGACATCCCGCCGGTCGCGGCCATCGTCGAGGAACTGTTCCCGATGGCGGCGGTCAGCGACATCCACGCGTTCTACGGAAGCGGCGGTGATCAGCTGGAACTCGAGCGCCGGATGACCCTGATGCTCGAGAGCGTGTCCCGCTTCGGCGCGGACCGCCACCTCGACGTGGTGCCGACCTCGCGCTACGACTTCGACCTCAGCCGGTCGCGAACCTGAATGGGGCTGTCACACGGCCGAATCCGGGAACGCGATCACCGACAGGAAGCGCACCGGCAGCTCGACGAGTTCGACGGGTCCATGCGCGCCCTCGCCGTCGATCTGTAGCGAGTCGCCTGGATGCATCCGGTACACCGAGCGACTGTGGGCGTAGTCCATCACGCCCTCGAGGACGTACAGGAACTCGGTTCCCGCATGCTGGAACAACGGCTGGGTCACCGACTTCTCCGTCAAGGTGACGAGGAGACATTCCAGGCGTTTGTGCTCACCGCGCAGCGACCCGAGCAGCTCGTACTCGTGACCCTCCCGGGACCCCTCGCGCACGATCTCCGAGCCCTCGCCCGCCTTGACGAACACCGCCGACCGCTCCATCTCGGCGCCGCGGAACAGCGAGGTGACCGACACGTCGAAGCCGTTGGCCAGGCGGGCGAGCGTGCTGAGACTGCACGAGGTCTGGGCGTTCTCGATCTTCGACAGCATCGCCTTGGAGATGCCGACGCGAGTGGCCATGTCTCCCACCGACAGTCCCTGCTGACGTCGCAGGCGACGCACGTTGTGCGCGATCGCCGTCTCGAGCTCCAGCTCCTCGACCGACTGGTCGACAGGTCTCTCTCGCGCGGTGCCGGACTGATTCCGGATCAATGGGTCGTCCGTCACGCCGCCAGCATAGTGAGAAACAACGTTTCCTGACAGTTGACACACGATTCCACCCCTGTCGACGGCCACGGCCTCGGATCATCCGGCGTCCCGGTCAGCGCATCTCGCCGGCTCCCACATACGGGAAGCGCGTCGTCAGCAGGTCGCCTTCGGCGAACCGCGTGAACCGGAAGTCCGACTCCGGAATACGCGGGTCCGCGCTGCGTCCGTCGACGACGAGGTCGGCGATCAACCGGCCGACCGCCGGCGAGATCTTGAACCCATGGCCGCTGAACCCGGCCGCCAGGACGAGCCCGTCCAGTGGTCCGCTGGAGATGATCGGATTCCAGTCGGGTGTGACGTCGTAACACCCGGCGTAGCTCGTGGTGATCGCCGGATCGGTGAACCCGGGGAACCGGGTGCCGACCTTGTCGACGGTGAGGTCGATGAAGTCCGAGTCCGCGCGGTTCCGGTAGTCGTCGGGATTCGCTATGTCGAGCGCCGCGAGATCGCTGTTGCCGAACAGAATCTCGCCGCGGACGTCCGGTCGGACGTACTGCAGCGACACCAGGTCGGAGAAGACCGGCACCTCGCCGAGGTCCTCACCGGGGTGAATCATCACGATCTGTTCGCGGTGCACCTCGATCGGGATGTCGACCCCGTAGGGCGCGAGGAACGGTTTGGACCAGACACCGGTGGCGACGACCACGGTGTCCGCGGAGATCGTCGAACCGTCCGCGAGTCGGACTCCCGTCACCCGGTCGGCGTCGACGATTAGGCCGGTGACGTTGGTGCCCTGACGAATTCGGATTCCTGTTGCCCGCGCCGAGGCCGCGAAGGCCTGCGCGGTCTGATACGCGTCCCCGTAGCCGCCGCGCTCTTCCCAACCGAAGGCCGCGAAGGGTTCGAGGTCGGCGGTGGGCCACATCGCGGCGACATCGGCGGCGTCGATCTCCTCGGTCTGCACGCCGACCGCACGTTGCGCCGCGAGGCTCTTGCGCATGTTCTCGACATTCGGCTCGCCGACGCCGACGACATATCCGGTCTGACGGAATCCGATGTCGGAGCCGAAGATCTCCTCCGCCTTCTCGAAGACCTCGAGTCCGACCGCGGCCATCGCCGCCAGCGAACCGACGCCGTAGTGGCACCGCACGATTCCCGAAGACTTGCCCGTCATCCCGCCGCCGACGGTGTCCCGCTCGCAGACGATCACATCGGTGATGCCGCGTTGTCCCAAGGCCCAGGCGGCCGCCACGCCCTCGAGGCCGCCACCGACGATGACGACCGAGGCGGTCTCGGTGCTCACAGGCCCGCCCCCGGAATCCAACTCGTCCCGGCGAGCGGAACGCGGGCCATCGCCGACGCCTCGATCGAGATGGCGACGAGATCTTCGGGCTCCAGATGCTGCAGGTGCGCTTTGCCGCACGCACGGGCGATCGTCTGGGCCTCCATCGTCATCACGCGCAAGAAGTTCGCCAGGCGCTTTCCGCCGAGGACTGGGTCGAAACGCGCCGAGAGTTCCGGGTCCTGCGTGCTGATGCCCGCGGGATCGCGCCCGTCCTGGAAGTCGTCGTAGAAACCGGCGGCCGATCCCAGCGCCTCGTACTCCGCGGCGTATCGGGGATCGTTGTCGCCCAACGCGATCAGCGCTGCGGTGCCGATGGCGACGGCGTCGGCACCGAGGGCCATCGCCTTGGCGACATCGGCGCCGTTGCGGATTCCGCCCGACACGATGAGTTGGACCTCTCGGTGAACACCCAACTCCTGCAGGGCCTGCACCGCCTGCGGGATGGCGGCGAGGGTCGGGATGCCGACGTGCTCGATGAAGACGTCCTGGGTCGCCGCAGTTCCGCCCTGCATCCCGTCGACCACGACGACGTCGGCGCCGGAATGCACCGCGAGTTTCACGTCGTAATACGTGCGGGTGGCGCCGACCTTCACATAGATCGGCTTCTCCCAGTCGGTGATCTCGCGCAACTCGTTGATCTTGATCGCCAGGTCGTCCGGTCCGGTCCAGTCGGGGTGACGGCACGCGCTGCGCTGGTCGATTCCCTGCGGCAGGGTACGCATGCCCGCCACACGCTCGGAGATCTTCTGTCCCAGCAGCATTCCCCCGCCGCCCGGTTTGGCACCCTGGCCGAGCACGATCTCGATCGCGTCGGCCTTGCGCAGGTCGTCGGGGTTCATCCCGTATCGCGACGGGAGATATTGGTAGACGAGGTGTTTGGACTGACCCCGCTCTTCGGGCGTCATCCCGCCGTCACCGGTGGTGGTGGAGGTACCGACCTCCGAGGCGCCGCGCCCCAGCGCTTCCTTCGCCCCGGCCGACAGCGCGCCGAAGCTCATCCCGGCGATCGTCACCGGGGTGGAGAGATGCAACGGGTACTTCGCATTTCGCGAGCCGAGGACGACGTCGGTGTCGCAGCGCTCGCGATAACCCTCGAGGGGGTACCGGGACATCGATGCGCCGAGGAACAGCAGATCGTCGAAGTGCGGCAGCTTGCGCTTGGCGCCCCAGCCACGGATGTCGTAGATGCCGGTCTCGGCCGCGCGCTGGATCGCGGCGATGGTGGTGCGGTCGAACGTGGCCGACTCACGCAGGCCGCGCTGTTCGATGCTCAGGTTGTTGGTCATCGGTAGTTCTCTTTCGTCGTGTGGTCGTGCGGCGTTGCGGCCCTTCGTGGCTCGTCGCTAACGCTCCTCGCACCTCAGGGAGCAGGTGGTCGGCCGCGCTATCGCTCCTCGCACCTCAGGGAGCAGGGGTTGCGCCTCCGCAAGCTCCGGGCGCTCCTCAGGGAGCGGAGGAGGGTCAGTACGCGGAGGTGTTGTCGACCTTGAAGTGGTAGAGCTCGCGGGCGGAGCCGTAGCGGGTGTAGTCGCGGGGGTCGTCGTCGCCGAAACCGGCGGCCTTGAGCAACCCGGCCAGTTCCTCGAGGTGCTCGGCGCGCATCGGTTTGGCGATGCAATCGGCACCCAGCGAGGCGACCTCGCCGCGCACGTAGATGCGGGTCTCGTAGATCGAGTCGCCGAGACCGTCGCCGGCGTCGCCGCGGACGACCAAGCGGCCCGCCTGAGCCATGAAAGCGCTGTTGTGCCCGACGTTTCCGCCGACGACGATGTCGACGCCCTTCATCGAGATGCCGCAGCGTGCCGCGGCATCGCCCTCGACGACGAGGAGTCCACCGTGCGCGGTGGCGCCGGCCGACTGCGAGGCGTTGCCCTTCACGATCACACTGCCGCTCATCATGTTCTCGGCGACGCCGGTGCCGGCGTTGCCGTTGATCGTGACCTCGGCCTGCTGGTTCATGCCCGCGGCGTAGTAGCCGACGTGGCCGTTGATCGTGATCTTCACCGGCAGGTTGACTCCCGCGGCGACGCTGTGGGCTCCGGCCGGGTTGTCGATGACGATCTCGCCGGAGATGTCCCCGTGCAGCATCGAGTTGATCTCGCGCAACGGGGTTTCGGCGAGGTCGAAGGTGTGATTGGGGTTCATCGTCTCAGCTTTCGCCGTGTCGTTCGAGGCGGGAACGGTAGGGGTGGAGGGAAACTCGGCGGTCATCGAGTCCATGCGTAGACGACCTCCGGCTCGGGCTCCCAGATGCGGGCGTTCTCCACGCCGGGCAGTTTGGCCAGTGCGCGGTACTCACTCGCCATGGCCACCCAGTCGTCGGTCTCGGCGATCACGGCCGGTTTGCATGCGATGGCGTCGCGCACCACCGCGAACGAATCGCGATTCGACACCAGCAACGTGTAGAAACCGTCGAAGTTCGCGCAGACCTCTTTCAGTGCTGTTTCCACGTCCTTGCCCGCCGCAAGCTGGTGTGCGACGAAGCGCGCCCCGACCTCCGTGTCGTTCTCACTGTCGAATTCCACTCCGGCAGCGCGCAGTTCACGCCGGATGGTCGCGTGATTCGCAAACGAACCGTTGTGGACCAGGCACTGTTCGGGGCCGACCGCAAACGGATGTGCGCCCGAGGAGGTGACCGCCGATTCGGTCGCCATCCGGGTGTGCCCGACGCCCTGCCATCCCGACGCCGCGGCCAGGCCCCAGGATTCGGTCAGGTCACGGGGTGCGCCGACGCCCTTGAGGACGGTCAGGTCCGACCCGAAACCGGCCACCAGGGCCTGCGGGTATGCGGCCCGGGCGGCGGCCAGCAGCTCGTCGGCCGGCGCCGGGGCGGAGGCCACCAGCGTCACGTCGATCGTCTGTGCCGCGACCGGCACCCCGAGGGCCGCGCTCAGCGTCGTGGACACCTCGTCGGGAAGAACGTCGAGTTCGAGGAGGGAGATGCAGCCGTGTCCGGACGGTGCCCACGTGGGGTTGCCGTAGACGGCGATACCCGCCGAATCCGCGCCACGGTCTTGCATCTCGCCGAGCATCCCGGCGAGCATCTCGCCCAACCGGGGGTGAAGGTCAGGGTTGCGCAGGTGCAGCCCGACGATTCCGCACATGATCAGTTCCTTACGTCGATCGATGAATCTCGTTGAGAGGTCTTGTGTTCTGGGGGAAGGACGGTCAGAACGCCGTCAGGTACTTGTCGACCTCCCACGGCGTGACCGCCGCGTGCCAGTCGAAGAACTCGTCGCGTTTGAGTCCGGCGAAGTATGCCGAGACCCGCTGCTCGTCCTCGGGCCAGTCCTCGGGAAGCGCGGCGTCGAGCGTGCCGGCGACGACCCCGTCGGCCTCCAGCGCCTCCACCGCGTGCAGGAGGGTGAGCGGGAGTTCGGCGATGTGGCCGGGGCAGTTGCCGACGGCGCCCGGGTCCAGACTCCGCTTGATGCCGTCGAGTCCCGCACCGAGCAGCGCGGCGACGGCCAGGTACGGATTCGCCGACCCGTCACCGCCACGGAGCTCCACGCGCTGCTCGTCGGGCACCCGGATGTAGTGGGTGCGGTCGTTGCCGCCATAGGTGGCCCGCCGCGGGGCCCAGGACGCACCCGAGCGCGTCGCCGTCGCACCGGTTCGCTTGTAGGAGTTGACCGTCGGTGCGATCACGGCTTGGAGCGCGGGTGCGTGTTCCAGAATCCCGCCGATGAACCCGTACGCCGTCTCCGACAACCCCAGTCCTCGCTCGTCGTCGGTGACCTGCGGGAACACCGGGTCGCCCGCCTGCGTGAGGGACAGGTGGAAGTGCAGACCCGACCCGGTGCGCTCTGCGAAGGGTTTCGGCATGAAGGTCGCGATCATGCCCTTCTCCGCAGCCAGGGCGGAGAGCAGGTACCGGAGCGTGACGACGCGGTCGGCGGTCGTGAGCGCGTCGGAGTAGGCGAAGTTCTGCTCGAACTGGCCGTTCCCGTCCTCGTGGTCGTTGGCGTAGTTGCTCCAGCCGAGTTGGTTCATCGCGGTGGACACGGTGGTGAGGTGGTCGTACATCCGGGTGAGACCGCGGACGTCGTAGCACGGCTGGTCGGAATCATCGGCGGCGTCGGCGGTCACCAGCGAGCCGTCGGCGGCCCGTTTCAGGAGGAAGTACTCGACCTCGGCCCCGACCCACGGCTCGAAACCCGCGTCCGCGGTCTGCGCGATGAGCGCCTTGAGGATGTTCCGGGGCGCGAACGGCCACGGCTTGCCCTCGACATGGGGATCGCACTGAACGACCGCGAGGCCCTCCTTGATGAACGGGATGGGCAGGAAGGACCGGACATCGGGGATCGCGATGAGATCGGGATCCTTCGGCTCCTGGCCGATCGCGCCGACCGCATATCCGGCGAAACCTACGCCCTCGGTGGCCAATTCGTCCACCGCTTCCACCGGCACCAGTTTGGCGCAGGGCTTGCCGCGGAGGTCGACGAACATCGCGAGGATGAACTTGGTGCCGTGCGTCGCGCAGAGATCGGCGAGTTCGCCGGTCGTTGTCTCGGTGGTTGTCATCATGTGCTCCGGGGTCGACTCTATGGGCTTTCGTTCCGCATGTCTACTAGCGTGAACCATTGTCTACTATTAGTAGACCCGGTGGATGTTTCGTCCCTGTTTCGACTCCGTGAGCGGTGGGTGTCAATCTGTCCGGCAACGTTTTCCACGTCCTCGGACGCACAGCGCTCGGGGGCCCACCGTCGAACGGTGAACCCCCGAGCAGTTGCCAACCGATGACCGGTATGGATCAGACCCCGGCCGGTGGCGCCGAGGCCGGAGTCGACGGCGGCATCGCCTCCTCCACCTTGTCCGCGGCACGGGCCGGCGACATGGTCGCGAGTCCGCCGGCGTGACCGACCGAGGCGGCGGGGATCTCGTACGCCGTCTCCGCGTGGACCGCGGTGTCGAGGCCGACCATCTCGGTCTCCTCGTCGACGCGCATGCCGATGAGCTTGTCGAGTCCCTTGGCGATCAGCCAGGTCATCACGAACGAGTACGTGCAGGTGATGACGATGCCGGCGAGCTCACGCCAGACGATGTCCACCGGACCGCCGAACAAGATCCCCTGGACACCGGCCGGCGCGGCCTCGGTGGCGAAGAGCACGATGCAGATGGTTCCGACGATCCCGCCGATGCCGTGCACGGCGAAGGCATCCAGCGTCTCGTCGATCTTGAGCTTGCTCTTGAAGCTCAGCAGGAACGCCACGACCGCCGCGGCGAAGATGCCCACGAGCAGCGCACCGAGCGGTGCCATGCTGCTGGCCGCCGGGGTGATCCCGACGAGGCCCGCGACGGTGCCGGTGATCATGCCGAGCGAGGTGACGTGCCCCTCGCGCCACTTCTCGATGATCGCGAACCCGATCATGCCCGCCGAACCGGCCAGCAGGGTGTTCAGGATGACGGCCTGCGCGAGGAAGTTGGCGCCGAGCGCGCAACTGCCGTTGAACCCGAACCAGCCGAAGAACAGGATGCCGCCGCCCATGATCGTCATCGGCACGTTGTGCGGGCGCTCCATCCGCCGCTTGCGCGCACCGAGCACCACCGCGAGGGCAAGGGCCGCGACACCGGCATTCATGTGGACGGCGGTGCCGCCTGCGTAGTCGACGATCTCGAGGTCGTTCAGCAGGAACCCGCCGCTGTAGTTGTCGTCGACGTCGGCCGCGAAGACCCAGTGGGCGACCGGGAAGTACACCACGATGAGCCAGATCGGCGCGAAGACCAGCCACGCCGAGAACTTCATCCGGCCCGCCGCGCCGCTGGCGACGATCGCGATCGTGATGGCCGCGAACAGGATGAACCAGGCTGCGAAGTAGAGCGTCTGGGTGGCGCCGGAAGCGTCGTCGGTGAGCCAGTTGGTCAGGCCGATGTAGTCGGTCGGGTTGCCGATGAGGCCCCACCCGCCCACCGACGGACCGGACACCAGGCCGTGCCCGATCACGACGTACAGGACCGCCGTGATCGCCAGGGTGGACATGACCATCGTCATGATGTTGAGGACGTTCTTCGATCCGACCATGCCTCCGTAGAAGAAGGCCAGGCCCGGGAACATCAGCAGGACGAAGACGAAGGCCGCCAGCATCCATGCCAGGTCGGCATTGGCGGCGAGTATGGGTTCCATGAGCGATCTTTCGGTTCTGGGACTCTACGAGAAGTCGGGTGTTACGGGACCAGGGCTCACGGGCGACTTTGACCGCGGAGGTATGCGACGACGTTGTCGCGATAGTCGAGAAAACCCTTGTAGGCGGCGATGTCCTCGCCGAGCGTCTCGATGACGGTCGCCAATTGACCGGCCCACTCGGGTATGCGCTTCACGTCCTCGAGCGAGGCCATGAATGTCCGGATATTGAACGTCACCGCACCCGACATCGGCAACCGGACGAAGTGTTCCAGCTCGATGCGCAGTCGCGCGCGACCGAAATCGCCGTCGGCGATCATGCCCGCGACGTCGGCCGCCCACTCCGGCAGCTCCTCGAGGCTGACGTCGAGTTTGTGGGAGTCCGACGCCGACAGCGTCCAGTTCACCCTGCGGTACACCTGGTCTGCGGGTAGCCTCCGCAGGAACTGTTCGGCGCGGGCGACGATGCCTTCGCGGAGCATGCGGGGAACGGGCGCGTGGATCTCGTACATGTCCATCCCGACGTCGAAGGACACCGACCACGCGGCGGCGAAGGTGACCACGCCGGCGTCGAAGTACAGGTGCCCGTCGCGTTCGGTGACGAGCAGCAGGTCGTCGGGTACCTCACGCGCCAGGAATTCCATGGGGCCGTAGGGAAGGGTGGCCGGATCACCCAGGACGAACTCCTGATCCGTACCCAGAAGCCGGTTGCACCAACGGAATCGACCGTCACCGTGTTCGGTGAGCTCCATCGCCGCGGGGTAGGCGTGACCGAGATCGCGCAGGTAGTACAACAGCAGATCCCAGGAGGCCAGTTCCATCCCCGGGCGCACACGGACGCGTGTCGGATCGGCGTCGAGGATCCGCCGTCGCTCGGCCATGATCTCCGGATACTCGGCGCCGCCGAGATCGACGAGGTGCCTGCCCCATTCGCCGGCCCGGGTCGGACGCGGGATGCGTGCCGGTTCGACGTTCACGCTGTAGGAGAACTCCTCCATTTCGTCCGGAAACGGCCACGGCAGGTTCGTCAGGTGGTCGACCCGACGGGTCGGGAACGATTCGATGCTCACAGGTCCACCTCGATGTCCTGACCGCGCGAGACACAACACAGCATGGCGTCGCCCACGGTCTTCTCGTCGTCGGTCAGTACGAAGTCGCGGTGCTCGATTCGGCCGCTTCGCACCGGGATTCGGCATTCGCCGCACACGCCTTGGCGGCACAGACTCGGCACCGGGACGCCGTTGTCGAGCAACCGCTGCAGCAGCGACACACCCGGTGGCACGTCGATGCGGAGGCCCGAAGACGCCACCGTCACGGTGAAGGGATCGCCGGGATCCTGTTCGGGGGCGGTGAAACGTTCGAGATGTACTCGCGCGCTGGGCCATCCGGCGTCCTCCGCGAGCCGCGTGTACGCCTCCAGGAGTGACGTGGGACCACAGGCATAGGCGTGCGTTCCGAGCGGCTGCGCCCGCAATCGCTCAGCGATCACCCGCATGGTGGCCGCGGCCCCGGACACCTCGTGCAGCGTCACGGAGGGTTGCATGGCGAGCGCCCGCAGGTCCTCGGTGTGCGCACCGCATCCACGCCGATAGGAGTAGACGATGTCGGCCCGACGCCCGTCCCGAGCGAGGGCACGGGCGTGCGACAGCACCGGCGTGACCCCGATTCCGCCCGCGATCAGCAATGCGCCGCGCTGATCGAGCACCGGCGGGAACATCGAACGCGGACCCTCGATCTCGATGACGGCATCGACGACGAGGTTGTCGTGCAACCAATCCGAACCACCGCCCGCACCACGTCGCAACACCGAGATGCCGTAGCTGGTCGGGTACATCCCGTCGTCGACGAGCGAGTAGGCATTCCGCTGTCCGCCGGCCGAGATGATGAGATGGCTGCCCGGCTGGTACGCGGTCAGGACCGCGTGGGCGTCGTCGACGGGGCCGAACCGGAAATGCGTGACCTCGTCGGTGAGTTGTCGCACGGACATGACACGCATCGGTCGCGGACCGGTGGCATAGGCCGGATGAAGGTGGGCCGGGTACTGCCCTACGGCGACCGCGGTCATTCGTCGCCGCCGACCGCAGAGGCCAGGAAGCTGCCCATCACCGGTGAATGGTGTTCGTGCACCTCGAGATCCCGAGCGCAACCGGGGCACGCGACGACGCCGCCGACAACGGCCTCGGCGCGAAAGGTCTCGCGGCAATGCGCGCAGTAGAGCGGTAGGTCGCGGGTGTGCGTGACATAGCACGACAGTTCGGCCGCCACCGCCCCCGCGTTACGCGCCATGGCGAGTGCCGTCATGACGTCGTACTGCCCGCCGGTGACCAGGACTCGGGTACCGGTGCGGCACTCGTCCAGAGCAGACTGCAACGCCGATCTGTCGACCGCGTCGCCCAGTGAGTCCAGGACCACCAACCGCGTCCCTCCGGCTGCCTCGGCGGCCGCCACCCAGTTCCGTGACACGTGCGCGGCTGCCGGATCGTCGCCGATCGCCACCACGAGGAACGCCGCCCCGGTGGTGTCGACGGCCGGGGGCGAGGCGGGCCACCGCGGCATGCCGGCCCCGGTGGTCTCCGGCGTCGCCGGTGCGGCCGCGCGCAGCCACTGCGCCGCACGATCCCGGAACTTGATGATGCCCTTGTAATCGGCCATGTCACCGGGCAATTCGGCCAACACCTCCGCGGTGCGTCGGCGCCAGACCTCGACGGTGGCGAGTTGCTCGAGCGGAAGCATGTACGTCCGGATGAGGAACATGACCGCACCCGAATCCGGCAGCCGGATGAGGTGTTGCACTTCGACGCGGAGGTGTACCCGCCTGCCGAACTCGTCGTCGGGGACCTGTTGGATGACCTCCCGGTCCGGTCCCCACTTGTGATAGATCTCGGTCGAGACGTCGAGCCTGCGGTCGATCGTCAACGTCCAGTTGGTTCGTCGATACGGCTGATGAGGTTGGAGGCGCTTGAGGAACTCGTGCGCACGGGTGATGACGCCTTCGGGGTGGATGCGCGGCACCGGTCCGTGGATCTCGAGGAAGCTCATCCCGACGTCGAACCCGAAACTCCAATCGGCGGCGAAGGTGACGACCCCGGCATCGACGTGGAGTTGCCCATTGCGCTGATCCAGAAGGGCGATGTCCTCCTGGACCTGAGAGCTGATGTAGCGCAACGGTTCCTCGGGAAGTGACGCCGGGTCACCGTATCGGAAGTGTTGCTCGATCCCGAGGATTTCGTTGTGCCACAACCAGGTGTCGGGTCCGGTCGACGCGAGCCGGAACTCGGGACAGGTCGCGGCGAGCTCACCCATGACGGTCAACATCGCGTCCCACGCGGCCGGGACCATGTGCGGCAACACAGCATGGCGGGTGGGATCGGCGGCCAGGATCACCGCGCGCTGATCGATCTCGGTGCGGTACTCCGAATCGATGTCGACAACCGACGTCCCCCACTCGCCCGCCGCCGTGGTCACCGGGGTCCGGGCCGGCTCGACATTCGTGCTGTAACGATAGCGGTCCTCGGGGAACGGGAACGGGAAGCCCGCGAGGAGATCTGGCGCGACCGTCGTCGTCGCTCCGCCCGGGCCGAGAGTGTCTGTCACAGGGGAACCTCCAGGGTGCTGGCGGCCGCAGCGCGCGAGACGCACGGCATGATGGCGTTGCCCGCGTCCTTCTCCTCGGGGGTGAGGTAGAGATCGCGGTGGACCGGGATACCGCCGGCGAGCGGGATGCGGCACTCACCGCACACGCCTTGCCGGCAGAGATTCGGCACGACGATGCCCTCGTTCTCGAGAGCCTCGAGCATGCTCGTCCCCGCCGGTACATCGACCGTCCGCCCGGAAGCGGTCAGCTCCACACGGAAGGGGTCGCCGGCGTCGAGAGCGTCGATCCCGAACCGCTCGAGATGAATCCGCGATTCCGGCCAACCGGCGTCCACCGCCGCAGCAGTGACCGCGTCGATCATCGCCGCCGGACCGCATACGTACAGGTGGGTACCGATCGGCTGGGTACGCAGGGTCTGTGCGAGGCGATCGGCGAAAGAGTGCCGGTCGGTGAACAGTTCGGCACGGGGTCCGGCGAGTGCGGTGACCTCGTCGAGGTGGGCGGCCGCCGAATCACGGAAGACATACAGCAGTTGCACATCCCGGCGCCAGCGAGCCGCCGACCGAAGGTGGGACATCATCGGCGTGATCCCGATCCCGCCGGCGATCAGGAGATGTTTACGCGCCCGGGCGACCGGAGCGAACGCGCTGCGCGGCAACCCCACCGACACCGTTGCGCCGACCTCGAGTTCGTCGTGCAACCAACGCGATCCGCCCTTGCCGTCATCGAGTCGGAGCACCGAGATCGAGTAGTGCAACGGATGCGCGCCGTCGCCGGTCAGGCTGTAGGCGTTGGTGAAGGCACCCCCGTGCACGACGACGTGACTGCCCGGGATGTAACCGGGCAGCACGTTGCCGCCGGGGTCGGAAAAGGTGATCGCGCGGATGTCTCGGGCGGGGGCGTCGACAGCCGTGACGACGAGTTCCAGCGTCGTCGCGCCGGCTCCGGGACGCACGACGGACTCGGGGCTGCTCATGTCGGCCACTCCGGTGTTCATGAGGGATCCTTCGTGAGGGTGGGTACCTCGCCTGGTCCGGTTCCCGGACAGGCCGACTGGGCGGTCTCGGCGTCGGCCATGAAACCCAGATATTGTCCGGTTCGACGCGAGACGTGGTGGTACACGAGCAGGTCGCGACGGCAACCGACGCACCCGACGATGTCATCGACGGCCGCGGCCGCGCGGGTGACCGATCGGCAGTGTGCGCAGAAGATCTGCACGACCGACTGCGGCGCGGAAGTCACCGGGACGACGGCGATCTCGTCGTCCTCGAGTCCGGCACCGAGCGCGACCGCGCGCAGTGTCAGTGCCGATCCCGGCTCCGCTGCTATCCAGACTCGCACGCCGACAACGGCTTCGGCGAGGGTGCTGCCGAGCTGGGCGGCGACCGAGTCGGTATCCCCGTGGATACGTGTGGTGGCACGCGGAGGTAGTGATGACTCCCAGCGAGCCAGGGTCTCGGCGACATCCCCGACACCGACCAGCACGTACGAGTTGCCGGTCGGTGGGGGCGTCGTCGCCTCGATCGGTACGCCGGGACGTGCCCACGTCGGCACGCTGGAGAAGTCGATCTGCGACATGGCAGCGACTCAGAGGAGGGTGGCGTCGCGCAACCCGGTGTAGAAGGCGAGCGCGTAGTCGGGGGTGCTGAAGTAGATCTTGGACCCCTTCGGGAAGAAGATCGCGTCCTTGGCCTTGGCCACGGTCTTCTGCCCGGTCTCCCTGTTCTCCAGGAGGAACTCGCCTTCGAGCACGACCTTCATCTCGTCGTATTCGTACTCGTAGTACAGCGGCTCGTCGGTGTGGCGCAGCTCGAAGTACCCGCTGCACATGGGGCTTCCGTCCGGGTTCTCGTAGACGTCTCCGATGAAGCCCTCGGTGCCCGGGTACTCCGCCTCGGGCATCTTCGGCAGATCCTCGTATCCGCCGCTGGTCACGCGGAACTCCAGGGCCTTGGCACTCTCGATGGTCACGATGCTCCTTCACAGGTTCGATCTGGGCGTACTCGCGGGCGGCGGTACGTCGACGACATCCGGGGTCCGCGACCCATCGGCGCGACTCCCCGTAGTGGACTTTGTCCCCTGTTATGAAACAAGCGTCGTGTTTCGTAGGTGTGACGGCACTGTAATGGCGTGCTACGGAACCGGCCCGTCCCGGACAGGGTGATCGGTCGGGCACGCAGACATCGACCCGCAGGTGCGCACCGTTTCGGCCCCTGGTCGGTCGGGTACCGCGGTCGGCAAGCCGGTTCCGCCGCATGCGAGCGCCCCGGCCCAGGCGCCCGGTTGAGAACCCAGCCGGGCGCCGTCTCATGACTCGACTCCGCGGGCCTGCTCGGCACGACTGCGACCGCGCCGCAACGTGATTCGCGATCAGTGTTGCACCTTCGACCAGACTCTGACAACATACGTTCTCAGTTTGATCGGAGGGATCAATGGGCCATCGGCGTCAGTGGGTGACGGTTGCCGGCGCAACCAGCACGACAGGTCGTGCACGAAGTGCGCGCGATGTCGGCGGAGTGCCTGACATGCAACCCACGTGTACCTCGAACCCGGACGCCTGGTTCCCGGAGCAGGCCGCCGGTGCCCGGAGCCTGGCCAACCGGCACGCTGTCGACGGGTGCGTCCGCTGTCCGATCCGCTCGCGCTGCGCCCGCCTCGCACTGGACGATCCGACTCACCTGACCGGGATCTGGGCGGGTGTCTACGTGCCGCCGCCGGGCAACCAGCACCGGGCCCGTACCCATGCACTGAATCGACTGCAATCCATCGGCTTTCCGCACGCGCACCCGAACGAAGAGCACCGGACGACGGCCTGACCCGACGATGCGGTGGCACTCGCACACGACATCGGCCCGGGTGCGGCGACTACCTGAGAGGTAGTGGCTCTCACGACGTCTGACGCCGACACTGGGATCACGACGATCCGCAGAGGAGGTGTCCGATGACCGACCGACCGACCGCCGTCGGCAGAAGACCCGCTGCTCTCCGCGCGCCCACGGGCTCGTGTCCGCGGTGGCTGACCGCGGTCATGCGGTGCGACCGCGCCCTGTCCTCGTGGTTCATCGGGGCGGGCTTCTTCTTCGCGCCGGTCTTGTTGATCCTCGACCCGTGGCCGGCCGCTGTCGTGATCGCCTGGGTGACGATCTCGATGTCCGGGCTGTGGCTTGGTCTGCTCGGCGTCTTCATGGCCGCCGGCTTGGCGCAGGTGCTGCGCGCCGGCGACGAGATCCCCGACGAGTTCTGGTCCGGTCTGCTGGATTACCGGACCCGGTGAGCCGGCCGGGCCGACGGTCGAGCGGCTAGGCCGACTCGGCGGCCCGGGCCGCCGGCGCACCCGTTCGGCCACGGACGAGCGCGGCCGCTGCGATGAGCACAAGCGACAGGCAGGCCGCGACGACGAAGGCCAGGTAAATGCCGTCGGCCCCCGCCTGCAGCGGGTTCACCCCGTCGTCGATGGCCGACTGTGTACCCCGGGACATCAGCGTGATGAACAGCGCGGTGCCTGCCGCTCCCGCGACCTGCTGGATGGTGCTGACGGTCGCGCTGCCGTGCGAGTACAGCTCGGGACTCAGCAATCCCAGCGCTGAGGTCATGAGCGGCGTCAGACCGAAAGCGATACCAGCACTGAGGATCACGTGAGCCGCGATCACCATGCCCAACGACGACCCGGCGTCGAGCGTGGTGAGCAGCCACGTGCCGGCACTGACGGCCAAGGTGCCCGGTAGCACCAGTGGTCGTGCACCGACCTTGTCGAACAATGCACCGACGAAGGGCGCCAGCAGACCCATCACCAGGCCACCGGGCAGGAGCACGAGGCCGGTGGTCAGGACGTCCTTGCCCATCACGTTCTGTAGGAAAAGGGGAAGCAGGATGAGCGCGCCGAAGAGCGTCAGCATGAACCCGGCCATCAGCACGACGGCCAAGCGGAACGGTGCGATCGCGAAGGTCCGCAGGTCGAGCAGTGCCAAGCCGCGGTCGGCGAGTTTGAGCTGTCGCACGACGAACAACGCGAGCGCGACGGCGCCGATGACGAGTGGCACCCACGGTGGGATCGGGGCGTGCCCACCCGCCGACTCCCCGATGCTGCTGAGACCGTAGACGACACCGCCGAAGCCGAGAGCCGACAACGGGACCGAGATGAGGTCGAGCTGCGCGGGCCGACGTTCGGTGACGTTGCGGACGAACACCCCGCCGAGGATCAGCGCACCGATCGCGATGGGCAGCACGATCCAGAACATGGCTCGCCAGCTGAGGGACTGCAGGATCAGGCCGGACACCGTCGGACCGACGGCCGGCGCGACGGCGATGACGATGGAGACCAGTCCCATCGTGCGGCCACGATTCTGCTCCGGGACGACGTTCAGGATCGTCGTCATCAGCAGCGGGACCATGAGCGCGGTGCCGGACGCCTGCACCACGCGGGCGACGATCAGGAGTTCGAAGCCCGGCGCGAGGGCGGCGGCGAGGGTGCCGATCGTGAACAACGTCATCGCCGCGATGTAGATCGAACGCAGGGTGAATCGCTGCATCAGGTAGCCGGTGATCGGGATGACGATCGCCATCGTCAGCAGGAACCCGCTGGTGAGCCATTGCGCGGTGGCGGCGGTGATCTCGAGGTCGGCCATCAGGGTGGGCAACGCGACGCTCAGGATCGTCTCGTTCAGGATCACCACGAAGGCCGCGACCAGCAGGACCCCGATGAGCAAGACGGCGCTGCGATCCGTGCCGGTGTCGGTTCTGTTGTCGGTGCCCGGGAGGGCGGCGTTCTCGGTCACTGTCGTTCTCTCATCGCTGTGGTGGTCCGGGTCGATCACACGGCGACGCTACCGGAAAGTGGCAGAGACTGCCAGGCTGGCACCGACTGACACCCGCGCCGGTCGACCGCTAGTCTCGACCCATGCCGGAATCCTCCGAGACCGGCGGGTTGCGGGCCCGCCGTCGAGATGCGACGCGCCTGGAGATCTACGAGGCCGCAGTGGAACTGTTCGAGCGCAACGGATTCGACGAGACGACGGTCGACGAGATCGCCGCGGCCGCCGGGGTCTCACCGCGCACGTTCTTCCGGTATTTCCCGACCAAGGAAGAGTGCGTGCTCTTCGACCGCTTCGGTTTCGACCAGGCACTCGACGACCATCTGGCCGGCATCGACCCCGATGCCCTGTCGCTCGCCGACATCGAGGGCGTCTACCGGCAGCTCCTGGAGGGGTTCGGTGATCGCAGCGACGACGTGTCCGCCCATTTCATGCGCGTGCAGAAACTCGTACTCGCGACACCCACCCTGAGCCGAGCCGCCCTCGGCCGCTACGCCGACAAGTCACGCCGACGGCCCGAGGCCCTGGGCGACCGCAGCTCGGCGCGAACTCGCGGTCAGCTACGGATGATCCTGGAGATCGCCAATCTCGAGGTGCAGTGCGCCTTCGAGGAGTGGGTAGAAATCAACGAGCGTCCCGGGTCGTCGGGGACGCCCCGGCCACTCGTGGACGTCTACGACGACGTGTGCCGTCGGATGCGGGAGCTCTAGTCGAGCCAGTCGAGCACCGACGCCGCGGTCCAGCTCTGTTGCATGCTGCCGAGTGGTTCGCCGGTGAACGGTTCGTAGTACTCGGCGAACGTCCCGTCGGTGGCCTGGCGGAGTCCTTCCTCGCGCAGGCGCGCCGACCGCTCGGTCCAGCCGCGGCGGGCGAACGCCCAACTGAAGAGCCAGGTCATCACCGGCCAGACGGGCCCGCGCCAGTACTCGCGCGGGCGGAAGTCGGCCGAGATCGGTGACGTCGACGGCGGGACCGCATACCGCAGATCCGGGTGGCCGCAGTAGCGCGGGCCGTCGAAGAGTCGCAGCAGCGCGCGTTCGCGGTCCCGGGAGAGGCCGCCGCACAGCAGCGGCGCGAAGACCGCGATCGTCTCGGTGTTGATCCACGAGTTGGCGCGCAGGTCGAAATCCCTTGCGGCACCGTTCCGATCGTTGGCGGCGGACACTACTCCGGCCCGGAACCGGTCAGCCCACGCGCGGAGATCTCGGACATCCGACCGCGGTTTGGAGTAGTCCTCACCGATCGTCGCCAGCACGTCGCAGGCGACGGCGAAGATGGCGGAGACGAACACATCCTCGACGGCGAAGCTCATCACCTTCGGGAGCAGCGCGTCGTCGTAATTGGCGCGCTTCATCTGTTCGACGAGCCAGATGTAGCGGTCGTACTCGAGGTCGGTGGGCCGCATCGAGAAGTCGTCGACGTGATCGAGGTCGGCGCGCTGGTACGGCGGAAGGTCGACCCCGGGGATCACGTTGGCGTACGCGGAATCCCAGCGTGGCGAGTTGTCCATCCCCGACTCCCAGCCGTGGAAGATGGTGATCCGCCCCCGGCCGTTGGGGTCCCGCGCGTGTGCCAGCCAGCGATGCCACCGCACCAGCGAACTCCATCGCCGGTCGATGAACTCGTTGGCGACGGCGCGGGTGGTGCGACCGTGGCGTCGGGAGTGATCGAGGATGCGCTGCACCGCGATCGCATGCACCGGCGGCTGGGTGATACCGGACGTGTCGGGGAAATCCGGTGCGCACTCGGCGAGGCGGGCGCACTCCCAGCGAGCCGGCCCCGGGAAGTAGCCGTCGCGGCCGTTCGCGAAGACGATGTGCGGAATCATCCCGTTGCGCCACTGCGCCGACAGCAGGGTGTCCATCTCGATGACGGCCCGCTCCACCGACAACGGCGCGAGGCCGACCGTGACGAACGCCGCGTCCCAGCTCCACATGTGCGGATACAACTTGGGCGCAGCGCTTGTCATCGTGCCCAGGTCGTTGCCTCGGAGCAGGTACGCGGCACGTGCCGACAGCTGCGTTGGGGTGAATCCGTACCTGGCCACGTCGACGATTGTGCCCCGCGACGTCGGCGTCTGCTCATCGAGCCCGACGGGGCTGCCACCCACGGATTCGCAGTAGGGTCGAGAGGTGCCCACCGCGTTGATCACCGGGGCGAGCCGCGGCCTCGGAGCCGAGATCGCCCGCCAGCTCGCGCCGACCCACGACCTCCTGCTCGGCGGACGACCCTCCCCCGAACTCGACCGGCTGGCGACCGAACTCGACGGCGCGAGCACCTTCGCCGTCGAGCTCACCGACTACGACGAGGTCGAAGCCGCGGTCGAGGCGATCACCGAGCTCGACGTCCTCGTCCACAACGCCGGGGTGGCCAGCAGTCTCGAACCGGTCGCGGAGACACCCGTCGAGGAATGGCGTCACATCCTCGAGGTGAACGTCGTCGCGGCCGCCGAGCTGACGCGATTGCTGCTCCCCGCGTTACGAGCGGCCGCCGGCCACGTCGTGTTCATCAACTCGGGCGCGGGACGCCGGGTCAACCCCGGATGGACCCCCTATGCAGCAAGCAAGTTCGCGGCGCGAGCGCTCGCCGACGGGTTGCGTGTCGAGGAACCGACCCTCCGGGTGACGTCCGTCTTCCCCGGCCGCATCGACACCGACATGCAACGCGACATCGTCGCCATCGAAGGAGACGAGTACGACGGGTCGCGGTTCCTGCGTCCCGCGACCGTCGCCCGAGCAGTCGTGCACGCCATCTCCACCCCGGCCGACGCCCACCCCGAAGAAATCGTGCTGAGGCCGACCGGGCGGGGCTGACCCTTCCTGAGCGTCCGTATTCTCTGCTCCCTGAGGTGCGAGCGAAGCGAGCCACGAAGGGCCCGCAAGACGTCTGGGGGATCGCTAGAAACCGCCGTCCACCAGGCCCTTCGTGGCTCGTCGCTTGCGCTCCTCGCACCTCAGGGATCAAGGCTGACGCGCACTCCGCAAGCTCGCTCCTCAGGGAGCTGAGGGGTCGCGGTCAGAGCTGCTTGAGATCCGACTGCTGCCAGACCGCGCGCATCGTCGACACCTTGCCCTCGGCGTCGAAGACCATGATGTCGACGGGGGTGATCTCGAAGGCGAGTCCGGCGGTCTTGGTGACCAGGGTGAACTCGAAGACCGCGGTGTCGCCGGCGATCTTCTTCCACTTGAGCGTCGCGGTGCGCTCGTCCATACCGGTGATCACCGAGTAGAACTCCACCAGCTGCTCGCGGGTGTCGCGGATGTCCGCGCCGATGGGGTCCTCGACGGTCGCGTCGGCGGCGTAGAGGTCGGCGATCTGCTCTGCGGTACCCGAGTTGAGCAGCTCGATATAAGAGTCGACGGCCGCGTCGATCTTCTCGGCGAGCCCGGCTTGTTCCACGGTCATGAATCCTCCAGAAAAGTAGAACGTGTTCTAATTCGGCACGGTAGCACGGCGTCCGTCAACCGGTGGATGATTTCGGTGCCCGGTCGGAGTTGTTTGATACGTTCGCCGCACAGTTTCCCCGCGTGCGGAAAGGCCGGTGCACCTCTCGATGACCGAGCCGCCGCGCGTACCTCCACCACCGTCCGGCGAGCCCCCGTGGCAGCCGCCCGTCGTATCCGACGAGTGGAGCCCGGTGCCAGATGCGGGACCGCCGCAGGGTCCACCCACACCGCGGCCGCCTACCGTGCCCGGACCGCAGCCGCAATGGGGTTCGGCGATGTCGACCCCACCTGGCTCGAGTGCTCCCCTTCCGGGGAACGGGTGGGCGGGGTGGATGCCGCCACGACGACCGACGCCCGTCAGCGCACTGCTGCAACAGATCTTCTCCACCACGTTCGCGGCACCGCGCGTCTTCCTGGGCCTCGTCGGCGTGAGCTGGGGCGCGGCGGCGGCACCAGTCGCGCTCGTCACCTGGTGGCTGGTGAGCGCCGAACCGACCCTCGACGACCCGGACGACTGGGCGAGCCTGGCACCGGTCACCGCGTTCGTCCTCACTGTCTTTGCGCAGTGGACCGTCATGACCGGCGCACTCAGCGGTCTCGCCGCCCGTCCCCTGGCCCGCCTGCGCGCCGGGTCCGTACCGACAATCGACGACGCCCTGCGCGCGGCACGCCGGTCCCTCGCCCGACTGTCGGGGTGGACCGCACTCCTGGGACTCGCCGTCGCGGCGGCGTTCGCCCCGAGCATCGCACTCCTCGGACTGGGCATCGCCTCCGACGGAATCGTGCTGATCACCGGGAGTCTCCTCCTCTTCCTCGTCGCGCTCATCCCGGTGACGTGGCTGCTGGTACGCACGGTGTTCACGGCGCCGGCGATCGTGATAGACGGCCTCTCCGTGCGAGACGCGATCGCCCGCTCGGGGTCGTTGTCGGCGGAGCGGTTCTGGCGGACCTTCGGCATCCTGGCGGTCATGGTCGTGCTGGCGTGGGTCGCGATGACGACGATGATGTACCCCTTCGATCTCCTCGGATCGATCGCCGGCATGTGGTTCGACGACGGGGACGCCCGTGCCACCGAGACCGTCGTCGCGGTGATCGGCATCGTCGTGGCGTCGATGGTCGTGCAACCGGTACTGACCGTCGTCCCGGCCGTCCTGTTTGACGATGCACGCGCCGAGGCGGCCCCGACGCCGTTCTTCTCCGGACAGGGTGACCGGTGATCGGAGTTCTCGCTGCGCCATTGGACCCCGGCAACGACGAAGCACGCCGGTGGGCCGAGGAGGAGCTGTCCGAATCCGAGTATCAACCACCCGAACCGTCGTGGTTCGACCGCTTCGGTGAGCGGCTCTGGGAGTGGATCGCCGACAACGTTTTCGGCTGGTTCGGCGGCTCCGACACCCTTCGGGGCATCGTGATCGTCGTGGCGATCGCCCTCGTCCTCGGGCTCGTCGTCGCGGTCGTCCGGCATCTCCGACGCAACCCACGAGTTCCCCGCACCACCGCTGGCCCGCCAACGGGGTCGGTGCTGACAGGGCCGGCTCGGTCCGCGGCCGACTTCCGGTCCGACGCCGACGCCGCCTTCGCCGCGGGCCGGTACGACGAGTGTGTGCTCGCCGCCGTCCGTGCCGTGGCTCGTCGGGGTATCGAGCGCGGTCTGCTGGCCGATGAACCGTCTCTGACCGCCCACGAGGTCGCTGTCGACCTCGGACCCCGCTTCCCCACCTACGACTCCGGGTTACGAACGGCGACAGACCTGTTCGACGCCATTGCCTACGGCGACCGACACGCATCGGCCGAGTCCGCGCGCGCGGTCCTCGACATCGAACGCGGGGTCTCGTCCGCACGGCCGGTCGACCAGGACACGGTCCGGTCGAGCCGACTGGCGGTGCCCCGGTGACCGGCACCGTGCAGGCGACGCCACCCGGACCCGTCACGTCGACGCCGATGCGACCGGCGCCCGCGAAGAACAAGACGCCGGCGTGGATCTGGGTGACCATCGTGCTGGTGGTGGTCGTCGTGGTCGCCGGCGTCGGGCTCCTCGGTGTCACGGCACTCACCGGGGCGCAAGGCACGCCCGGTCCCGGCGTCAGCTACGACCCCGACAACGCCCAGCCCACCGGATCGCGCGCTCTCGCTCAGATCCTCGACGACCACGGGGCCGACCTCCGGCAGGTGCGCGGCCTCGCGGAGTTCACCGACGCCCCACGTCCCGGCCGCGGGACCACGGTGGTGGTGAGCTCGACCTCATCGCTCAATCCCGGTACGACACAACAGTTCCGAGAGCGCGTGCAGGACGCCGACCGCGTGATCCTGATCGCGCCGGACACCACCGTGCTCACCGCGCTCGACCTGCCCGTCACGTCCGGTTACGGCGCCGGCCCGGCAGCGGTCCCCGCGGGTTGCCGCACGCCCGGCATCGACGAGACCGACGTCGTCGACTTCAGTCCGTTCGGATACTCACCGACCTCGCCCGCGGCCACGGCCTGCTTCACGTCCGACGGGACATCGAATCTGGTCGTGGTCCCCCGCACCGCCGACCGTCCCGAATTCGTCGTCATCAGTGGCATAATGCTCACCAACGAGCACCTGGCACAGCAGGACAACGCCGGCGTCGCCGTGCGGATATTCGCGAGGTCCGACGAGATCCTCTGGTACGTGCCCTTCTTCACCGATCAAGTCGCGACCGAGGAGGAGGAGTCCGACATCCCGGCCGCGGTCGGGCCGCTGATCGTGTTGACCGTCTTCGCGGTTCTGGCCCTGATGTTGTGGCGGGGCCGGCGATTAGGCTCGCTGGTCACCGAGCCGCTCCCGGCGGTCGTCAAGGCGGTCGAGACCACCCGGGCGCGGGGCCGGATGTATCACCGCGCTGGAGCCGACGCGCGCGCCGCGGCGGCGCTGCGCATCCACACGTTGGGTTCGCTGGCGTCGTATCTGGGACTTCCGTTCGACGCCGCCCGTGCCACCGACGCATTGTCGCGACCCGACTGGGACACCGTCGTCGCGCCGACCGAGAACTCGGACCCGATGGTGTCGGCGATCGTCCTCGCCGTGGTGGGGGCAACGCACCGCGATCTGGGCGAGGTCCGGTCGCTGCTGTCCGGTCCGCTCCCCACCACCGACGCCCAGCTCGTGCACTTCACCGCCGAGCTGACCAACCTCGAGAAGGAAGTCCGACACACGCCATGACCGTCGACCCGTCCCGCAACCCACGCCCCGGTCCGTTCGCCCCGGACGCATCCGTACACGCAGACCCGTTCGCCAAGGCACCTGCCGGGCCACCACCGGAGTACGCGCACCACCGACCCGGCGGAGCGCCGAACCGCGCCCGCGATGCGCTCGGGGCCGTGCGCGGCGAGGTCGGGAAAGCCGTCGTCGGCCAGGACCCGGCGGTGGCGGGCATCCTGATCGCGCTGCTCTGCCGCGGGCACATCCTGCTCGAAGGCGTTCCCGGCGTGGCCAAGACGCTGCTCGTCCGGTCGGTGGCGGCCGCGCTCGACGTCGAGACGAAGCGCGTGCAGTTCACCCCCGACCTCATGCCCGGTGATGTCACCGGCTCACTCGTGTTCGATTCCGCCAGCTCCGAATTCACCTTCCGCGAAGGACCGGTGTTCACCAATCTCCTGCTGGCCGACGAGATCAACCGCACCCCACCGAAGACCCAGGCGTCATTGCTCGAGGCGATGGAGGAACGGCAGGTCACCGTCGACGGGGATTCCCGCCCGCTGCCGAGCCCGTTCCTCGTCGCGGCGACGCAGAACCCGGTCGAGTACGAGGGCACCTACCCGTTGCCCGAAGCCCAGCTCGACCGCTTCCTGCTGAAGGTCACCCTGCCGCTCCCCCCTCGCGACGACGAGATCACCGTGCTGACGCGGCACGCCTCCGGATTCGATCCGCGGAATCTGTCCGCCGCCGGCCTCCGTCCGGTCGCCTCGGCCGCCGACATCGAGGCCGGCGCCGAGCAGGTCCGCCGGGTGACGGTCGCCCCGCAGGTCACCGCCTACATCGTCGACATCGCCCGGGCCACCCGATTCTCGCCGTCACTGGCCCTCGGCGTCAGTCCGCGCGGCGCAACCGCACTGCTCGGCACGAGCCGGGCATGGGCGTGGCTGAACGGCCGCGACTTCGTGACCCCCGACGACGTGCAGGCGCTCGCCCAATCGACGCTCGCGCACCGCCTGTCGTTGCGCCCGGAGGCCGAACTCGAAGGGGTGTCGGTGGGTTCGGTGCTCGACGCCGCGATCAACTCGGTGCCCGTCCCCCGCTGATGTTCCTCACCGGCCGCTTTCTGATCCTGGTGCTGCTCGGTGCGGTGCCCATCCTGATATGGCCGAACTACTTCGTCCCCGTGCTGTGGGCGCTGTTCTGTGTCCTGCTCACCTGCCTCGACATCGCGCTGGCAGGGTCCACGAAGTCGATCACCATGTCGCGGTCGGCACCCGGCCCGATCCGGCTCGGCCAGCGCACGACGTGTTCGATCGCCGTCACCAACCACGGCTCGCAGACGTTCCGCGGAGTCTTGCGCGACAGCTGGCAGCCGTCCGCGGGTGCGTCGGACAACACCCACCGGGTGTCCGTTCCACGTGCGGAGACCCGCTCGGTGACAACGACTCTCACCCCCACCCGGCGCGGTGACCGACTCGCGGTCCGGGTCGCCGTCCGCCGGGTGGGTCCCCTCGGCCTCGCCGGACGTCAACGGTCGGTGCCGTTGCCGGGCCGCGTCCGCGCGCTCCCGCCCTTCGACTCGCGGCGGCTGCTGCCGTCACGGTTGGCCCATCTGCGGCAGCTCGACGGCCGGTCGGCGGTGCGCGTGCGCGGTCAGGGCACCGAATTCGATTCCCTGCGTGACTATGTCGAAGGCGACGATGTCCGCAGCATCGACTGGCGGGCCACCGCCCGGCGTCGTTCTACGGTGGTCCGCACCTGGCAGCCGGAGAAGGATCGGCACATCGTCATCGTCCTGGACACGTCTCGGACGTCGGCCGGGCGTGTGGGCGACACACCTCGACTCGACGCCGCGATGGATGCCGCACTATTGCTTGCCGCACTCGCGTCGCACGCCGGCGACCGGGTCGATCTGATCGCCGGTGACCGGCGGGTCCATCGACGGGTGGTCGGCGTCGGTCGCACGATGCTGCTGAATAGCCTCGTGACCGCAATGGCGGATCTCGAACCCGCTCTGCTGGAGGCGGATTGGCCGCTACTCGGAGCCGAGGTCGCCAAGATCGGGCGACAGCGCGCGCTGCTGGTCCTGCTCGCGCCCCTCGAGCCCGCGGCCGTCGAGGAGTCGCTGCTCCCCCCGCTGTCGGTGCTGGCGCAACGCTACAAGGTCATCATCGGCTCGGTCGCCGACCCCGCCCTCGACGACATGCTGACCGAGCGCGACGACGCCGCACAGATCTACGACGCCGCCGCCGCGGCACGCACACTCACCCTGCGGGACCGAACCGCCTCCGCGGTGGGCCGGCTCGGCGTCGACGTGGTGGATGCCCCACCGGACAAGCTGCCCGCCACGCTCGCCGATCACTATCTGTTGCTGAAGTCGCGAGGGTTGCTCTGACCGGTACGATTGATGCTTTTCTCCATGACAGTGACTGCTCGACAACCACTTTCATTTTGTGTGAGTGCGTGCCGCGGCGCCGACCACGTGAGTCTTGTCGCTGCGACCGGTGTCGTTGCGTTCCCACAGATGTGTCGCGCGTCGCTCGGACGAGCGTCAACTTGTTCTTGACAGGCAGCCTTCAGCCGCTGCTGTCGAGGCGAGAGGGCAGACAGCGACAGTCGAGAGCAACCGACACGCGCCGCTACCACCTGCACAGTCACTCAGGATGTGGAAGCCGAGTCCTACCACCTTGTTTCCACTCGTCCTCGTCTGTCGCCGATAATGTACCTTATGTTAAGTGAAGCACTGCATATTGCATCAGATGCATCGCCTCGCCACTCCTCCTGGTCCTGACCGCGCTCACGAACACCATTGTTTCCCAGCGGCATTCGAGAAGGCGACCCAGCTGCGACGCGATGCCGAGCGCTTGAGGCCGGGCCGCCTTGTTACGGAACAACTCGATGACCTGCAGATTGGCATTGATGATGCACTGGATGAATCAATGATGCATCAGATGAGCCGCCTGGCGTGGTGTTAAAGGTTGGCTCCGGCAACCCGGTCCGGCGCATAGTCGTGGCATGCTGAGCTTCTGTACTGATCGTCGACCATATCGACGCTCACCGGGATCGGTTCGGGGTCGTCCCGATCTGCCGCGTGCTCCGCGAGCGCGGAATGCAGCTCGCCCCGTCCACGTACTACGCCCGCAAACACGCAGGCGCGGTCTCGGCCACCGTTGTGGCCGAGGCGTACGACGCTCACGCGTGACCTCGACACCGCCGCGTTGCGGGATGGCCGCCCCCGGGGGCTCACCCAGGCCATCTCCCGCTGGCTCTACGCCCTCACCCACCACGGACAGGCAGCGGTCGACGGGATCGAGTCCGACTCCCGCCACGGCGACCAGCTGCGCATGCGGGCGCTCTACGAACGCGCCGCCGACCCCGACATCAGCCCCCACATCGACGTTGTCGACCACTGCCCCATCGACGCCGCGGATCCACAACTGGCCCGTGCCCTGACCCTCCTCGGACTCGAGTGGACCCCCGCATAAATCGGCCTGAAACAGGCTGTGTCGCAACACTGAACCAGCATGAGCCTTATTCGACCAGCCGTGGTAATGCCTACGATCGTCTCTTCGAGGCCGGGATCGCGCACCTGCACTGCTACACCGTCGCGCATGGTTCCAGGTCGCCGACCCGCGATGCGACGATCGACCGCTCTCTATCGGTTGGTGGGTCGTCAGCCGCCGTGCCGATTACCGGCGGGTTCGGCCGAACGGATCCGCCGCCTCGAGTCCAGATTCCCGGCCAGGACTTCCTCCACAACCCACCGTCGTTCTGACATCGCGCTCACGTCCTACACCGCCACCGCCGGGATGTCGGCCGCATAGCGGATGACCGAACCGACTCGGCCGAAACGGCGTTCGATGATCACGATCGCCTCCGCGAGCTGGTCGGGGTCGTCGACGTCGGCGACGAATGCCGCGGTGTGCCCGTTGTTGCCGAGCATGAACGGCAGGACCGCGGAGTACTCACTGCTGACGACAGCCAGCGGGATGTCGCGACGGAACAGGTCGTACGCGTGGTCGATGGCAGCAGGGTCGTCGAGGACGACGAGCGGGACCGAGGAGATGTGCTTGTTCTTTCTCATGTATCGAGAGTGAACTCGCAGGTTATGAGGGGGTTGACCGATCACTGTGAATTCGCTGGCAGCTACGCGTTGCCCCCCCGCCCGCGAGGTCACCGCACGAGTTGCTCGTCGAGAATGCTGGGGATGACTCCGCCGCGTCGGAGAAGCCGACGATCCAGATCGGTCTCGGCGGCCACCTGCGCGTCGAAACGCCTTTCGGAACCGTCGATCCGCCGGACGACGACCGCCACCGTCCCGCGGTCGACGGCGTCGGCAGTCCCGTTGACGCGCAGTCGGTCTCCGGGCTGCAGGTCCTGCAACCCGCCGTCGACGTCAGCAGGAATCAGCAACGGCAGGACGCCGACACCGATCAGATTGGACCGATGAATCCGCTCGAAACTGCGCGCGAGCACGGCCCGCACTCCGAGCAGACGCACCAGCTTCGCCGCCCAGTCGCGCGAGCTGCCCATGCCGTACCGTTCCCCCGCCACGATCACCACCGCGTCGCCGTCGTCGGCGTACCGGCCCGCGGCCTCCGGAAGAGACACGACCTCGCCGGTGGGCGCATGCACGGTGTGCGCGGGAGCCGCATCCGGTGCGAGCGCGTTGCGGACGTTCTTGTTCTGAAACCCGCCCCGCAACATGGCTTCCCAATTGCCCCGCCGGGAGGCGTAGACGTTCAGGTCGCCCGGTTCCGCACCTCGCTCCACAAGGTATCGACCGGTCGGGCTGTCGGGCTTGATCGCCCCGGCCGGGGAGATGTGGTCGGTGGTGATGTCGTCGCCGAGCACGAGCAGGGGCTGCGCGGTGTACTCCCCGAGCATGGTGTGCGCGTAGCCGTCATCGGCGAAAGGAGGACGCCGCAGGGCCGTCGACGACGGGTCCCAGGGGAACAGCGGCCCATCCGGAACATCGAGTGCGTCCCATGCCGGATTGCGGGACGCGGAGACGAAGTCGTCGACGACATCACGCGGACGCCGCGCTGCATCGGTGAGCGCGTCGATCTCCTCCGGGGCGGGCCACAGTTCAGCGAGCATCACGTCGTGTCCGTCGGCGTCGACGCCGATCGGTTCCGAGGTGGGATCTATCGCCGCATCACCCGCGAGCGCGAAGACGATCACCATCGGCGGCGACATCAGCAGGCCCAGTTCGAGGTCCGGGTGGACGCGGCCGGGGAAGTTGCGGTTGCCGCTGAGTACTGCCACCGGATTTCGTGTGTGCGCCTCGGCCACCGCGGTGATCTCCGCCGGCAGCGGTCCCGAGTTGCCGATGCAGGTGGCACAACCGAATCCGACGATGTCGAAGCCGACCGCGGACAGGTCGTCGGTGAGACCGGCCCGCTCGAGCACGCCGGCGGCAGAGGGCGAACCCGGCGCGAGGGAGGTCTTCACATACTCCGGCACCCGCAGCCCTCGTTCCCGTGCGCGGCGGGCGACCAAACCCGCGGCGATGAGGAGGCGCGGGTCAGAGGTGTTGGTACAGCTCGTGATCGACGCGATGGCGATCGGGAAGGCGGGCATCGGGATGTCGTCGTCACATCGAGAAGGCCCCTCGGCGTCGAAGGTCGCCGGCAACTCGGTCACCGGGACCAGGTCCTGCGGGCGACGCGGACCGGCCACCGACGGGACCACCGCACCCAGGTCGATGTCGATCGTGCGGGTGAAACGCGGCTCGGCATCGGGGTCGAACCACAGTCCGAGCCGTCGTGTCACCGACTCGACGAGCTCGCAGTGTTCTGCGGTACGTCCGGTGTCGGCCAGATATCGGACGGTCTGTGCGTCGACGGGGAAGAACCCGGTGGTGGCACCGTATTCCGGGGCCATGTTGGCGATCACCGCCCGTGCGCCCGCCGTCAGTGCCGATACGCCCGGCCCGTAGAACTCGACGAACTCACCCGTGACCCCGAGCTCGCGCAGACGGTGCGTGACGACCAGCGAGAGATCCGTGGCCAGCACGCCCGCGGAGAGCGTCCCGGTGAGGCGGACTCCCACGACCTCGGGGATCCGCAGTGTGGTCGGCATGCCGAACATCACCGTCTCGGCTTCCAGACCTCCTATGCCCCAGCCCAATACACCGAGCCCGTTGATCATGGGCGTGTGGCTGTCCGTACCGAGCATCATGTCGGGCACCGCGTGGTCGACGCCACCGACCTTCTCCACCGTCACCACGGTGGCGAGCTGTTCGAGGTTGATCGTGTGCATGATCCCGGTACCCGGCGGGTTGATGTGCACGGTGTCCATCGTGGTCGACGCCCAGGCCAGGAAGCGATACCGCTCCGCGTTGCGACGCATGTCGTGGGCGAGATTGGCCGCGGCGGCATCGCGGCGCGCGAACGACTCGACCGCGAGCGAATGGTCCACCGAGACCTCCACCGGAAGGCGGGGACTCAACGCCGTCGGATCCCCACCTCGGGCGGCAACCGCGTCACGCATCGCGGCGATGTCGACGAGGGCGGGCGTGCTGGTGGTGTCGTGCATCAGCAACCGGCCCGGCACATACGGGATCTCGGCGTCGCTGGTGCCGGCGCGAAGCCAGCGGGTCATGTCGTCCAGGGCTCGATCGCGCGTCTCGGCGTCGGCATGGCGAGTCACGTTCTCGGCGAGTAGACGGACCACCGTGGGCCACTGCCGGTACACGTCGGACCCGACCCGCCGCTCGACATCGACGACCGGCAGATCGGGTTGCGCGCGGCGTTCAGCTCCACTCATGCACCCCACTATAGGTTATAACCTATAACTTGCACCACCCGTGTTATCATCGCCGCGTCCGGCGCTGCCGCACCCTCGACGTCCCATGACCACTGCCGGGAGGCCCGCCATGACCACACCAGGCGGGATGTTCACCAAGAACGATTACGCATACGCCGAGCTACAGCGGCGGATTCTGACCGGCGTCCTGCCGGCCGGCGCGGTGATCCCCCAGGCCAAGCTGGCGGCCGAGATCGGCGTCAGCACGACTCCCCTCCGCGAGGCGATCCGCCGGCTGTCCGCCGAGGGCATGGTCGAACTCGAGGCCCACCGAGACGCGCGCGTGACCCCCGTATCGGCCGATGAGGCGCGCCACCTCTACCAGGTACGCGAGAACCTGGACCCGCTCGCGGCGGCGCTCGCCGCGCGGACGCGAACGGCGGCCGACATCGCCGCCATCAGCAATGCCTTCGATCGCCTCTCGCCCATTGCCAGTGCGTCCGATGTCGATGCCCTTGTCCGACACCGGGAATTCCATCGCACGGTGTACCGCGCTTCGGGCAACCCCGTTCTCATCGACATCCTCGAACGACTCTGGGACAAAGCAGATCGTTACCGAGTCATCGGCCTCTCCCACCGGGGCGATTCACCCGACGACCGGTCGCGGGTCACCGCCGAGCACCGGGCGATCATGGAGGCCGTCGCCGACGGTGACGCCGAGCGTGCCGACGCGGTGATGCGCGAGCACATCGGCAACAGTCTCGGACGTCGTGCCATCGATGCGCTCACCGAGGACCCCGTCGCCGGCTGACCTGGCCGCTGCCACTATTCCGACCCCTGTGTCCTGCGTCACCGTCATAGGTTATAATCTATAACTGTGCGACGCCGAGCGCGCGCGAAAAGCGCAAAACGATACTTATGCGCCCAAGCGTGACTGTGACGACGGTTACGCCAACACTTCCGATGTGACCACCGACGTGGTGGTCCTCACATTCGCAGCAGAATCGAGTCAGACGATGTTGGTAGCTCTCGGCCTCGGGACCCGACCCCGAACGAAAACGAGGACCGCATGACCGCACCATCCCCCGGCACCGACGAATCGACAGAGCTGTCCCGCACGTCTCGTCCGCCGAAACGTGTTCCCACGCTCGTCAAAGCACTCGGCGCACTGGTCGCCGCGGCGATCGTCGTCGTCGGCGTCGTCGACGCGGCCGGGAGCGAGGGCGGCGCCGACGCGCGATCGCAATTGACCCTGATCGCGCCCGCGGCCGCCGGTGGTGGTTGGGACGGTGCGGCGCGCGAGATGCAGCAGGCGCTGCGAGCCCAGAACATCGTCAACAACTCGCAGGTCGTCAACATCCCCGGTGCCGGCGGCACGATCGGACTCAGCCAGTTCGCGGGGATGACCGGCGACGCCACCACGATCATGGTCATGGGCATCACGATGCTGGGCGCGATCAACATCAACGGGTCCGACGTGGATCTCGGAGACGTCACCCCCATCGCGCGGCTCGCCGACGATTACGACGTCGTCGTCGTGCCGGCTGATTCTCCGATCACGACCATCGAAGAGCTGATGGCCGAATGGAAGAAGGACCCCAAGAACTTCACGTTCGGTGGCGGTTCGCTGGGCAGCGTCGACCAGATGATCATCAGCCAGATGGCTCGGGAGAACGGTATCGACCCCGGCGCGGTCAACTACATCGCCTACTCCGGTGGTGGCGAACTGGCGACCTCACTCATGTCCGGGACGATCAAGGCCTCGGTCAGTGGTTACGAGGATTTCGTCGACCAGATCACCGCCGGAAATCTACGCGCGCTGGCGATCTCGGCCCCCGAGCCGGTCCCGGCCATCGATCTGCCGACCCTGTCCGAACTGGGTTACGACGTCACCCTCACCAACTGGCGCGGGGTGGTCGCACCGCCGGGCATCACCGATGACCAGCGCACCGAACTCGAGGCGATCGTCACCGAGGTCGTCGAATCACCCGAGTGGCGAGATGCACTGCAGCGCAACAACTGGTCCGACACGTTCACGCCGGGCACCGGATTCAACCAGGTCATCGACCAGCAATCGGAGTTCGTCCGCGGCATCTGGGCCGACCTCGGGTACTGACTGACCGGCGGTCGCCGAACCTGCACTGCACAACTTCTGCCCCACACGACATCACGGAGAACCCATGCCCATCCTTGTCGCTTTCGCCCACACCCCCGAAGGTCGAGCGGCCTTCGAACACGGCCGGCGCCTCGCGCGCAGCGAGAGCTCTCAACTGATCGTCTTCGACATGGAAACCCCTGCTGTCGACGACGACGGTGGCATTCCCGAGCCCGACTTCGCCCCTATCGAGAACGCCGGCAACGACACCGCGATTCGCTGGCTCGGCCATCGTCGCGAGGATTCCGATCCGGCCGCCGAACTCATCGACGTCTCAGAAGAACTGGCCGCCGATCTCATCGTCGTCGGACTGCGCCGCCGGTCCCGCGTCGGGAAGCTCCTGCTCGGCTCGAACGCACAGCGCATCCTCATCGACGCCGAGGTCCCCGTACTGGCAGTGAAGGCAGCCCATCATGACGACTGACAATGCGGCGGCCCAGCCGGCCTCACCACTTGACGACGACCGCGGACCAGAGCGTGAACGCGGCCCGCTCAGCGGACGAAGCGGCCTGGTCGTCGCCGGCCTGATGCTCGCACTTGCCGTCTACCTGACCGCCGGCATCATCGGGATGGACATCCCGGGTAGCGCAGCGACTCCCGGGCCCGCGTTCTTCCCGATCATCCTGACGATCTGCGCCTACCTGATCGCCGGACTGCTGACCGTGCAGACCCTGCGTCACCCCGACGAGCCCGATCCCGACATCGTGCCGCCCGCGACCGGTCAGTGGCGAACGCAGAGTGACTGGCGTGCACTGGGTCTCGTCCTGGCCGGACTCATCGCCTTCACCGTGCTGCTGGTTCCGCTGGGTTGGATCCTGTCCGCTGCGCTGCTGTTCTGGATCGTCGCCTACGCCATGGGTTCCACCCGTCCGGTCCTCGACATCGCGGTGTCGCTCGTCGTCTCCTGTGCGGTGCAGGCGTTCTTCTCGGCGGGTCTCGGGCTGAACCTGCCCGCCGGCATCCTGGGAGGGCTGTTCTGATGGACAACGTCTCACTCCTGTTGGAGGGTTTCTCCCAGGCGCTCACCCCGATGAACCTGCTCTGGGTCTTCATCGGCGCGCTGCTCGGCACCGCGGTGGGTGTGCTCCCGGGCCTGGGTTCGGCGATGGCCGTCGCACTGCTGCTGCCGGTGACCTTCACCCTCGACCCCACCGCCGCGTTCATCATGTTCGCCGGCGTGTACTTCGGCGGCCTGTTCGGTGACTCGACCATGGGCATCCTGATGAACACGCCCGGCGGGTCGACCGCCATCGCAACATCATTCGAGGGTCATCGGATGGCCAAACGCGGGCGGGCCGCCCAGGCACTCGCCACCGCCGCGATCGGCGCCTTCATCGGCGGCATGATCGCGACGACCATCGTCGTGTTCTTCGCGCCCAAGCTCGCCGATCTCGCCATCCAGTTCGGTCCCGCCGAGTACTTCGCCCTCGCCGTCTTCGCCTTCATCGCGATTGCCTCGGTGGTCTCCGACTCCGTTATCAAGGGCCTGACCGGACTGCTCATCGGGCTGATCCTCGCGGTCATCGGGATCGACGGCATCTCGGGCACCCAGCGCTTCACGATGGGCGCGCCCGAGTTGTTCGACGGCATCAGCATCATCGTCATCACCGTCGGCACCCTGGCCCTGGGCGAGGTCCTCTACGTCGCCTCCCGCATCCACCGCACGCGTGCGCCGGACGCGGACGCCGTCATCGGGCGGCCCTTCCTCAAGCGCGCCGAGTTCCGCGAGGCGCTCCCGGCGTGGTTGCGCGGCACCGGCTTCGGCGTCCCCTTCGGCGTCATCCCGGTCGGCGGCGCAGAGGTGCCGACGTTCCTCGCCTACGGAACCGAGCGTCGTCTCGACCGCAAGCGACCCGACCCCCAGTTCGGTCACGGCGCCATCCGCGGCGTCGCGGGACCGGAGGCGGCGGGTAACGCGACGTCGGGCACCGCGATGGGTGCCCTGCTCGCGATGGGCCTGCCCACCTCCGCCACCGCGGCGATCATGCTGGCCGCGTTCCAGCAGTACGGCCTGCAGCCCGGCCCCCTGCTCTTTGAACGCAACGCCGATCTCGTCTGGACGCTCATCGCCAGCCTGTTCGTCGGCCTGGTCATGCTGCTGATCCTCAACATGCCGTTCGCCGCCATCTGGGCGAAGCTGCTGCTGATCCCCAGGCACTACCTCTACGCGGGGATCGCGGTGTTCTGCGTGCTCGGTGTCTACGCGACCTCGGCCGCGATCACCGACCTCATCCTGGTCATCGCCATCGCCTTCGTCGGATATCTGTTGCGACGCTATGGTTTCCCGCTCGCCCCCGTCATGATCGGCGTCGTCCTCGGCCCCCTTGCCGAGACCAGCCTGCGCAACGCGATGATGTCGAGTGGTGGCGATCCGAGCGTGCTGGTCGGCAGCGCGATCACCTGGGTCCTCTACGGAGTCCTGGCCGTCGTCGTCCTGTTCACCGCGTTCCGCCGCCTGCGGATGCGCACGCGTCAGGACACCTGATGCGACAGCAGTTCGTCCCCCGCTTCTCGCCCGCCCTCACCGAAAGTCAGCCGCCGATGCCCATGCGCACCACCACCGACCGCGCACTCATCCGCTCCCGCTTCCTCGCCGTCGACGTCGCGAACGTCGCCGACGTCCTCGACGACCTGGGTCACCGTGATCAGGCGCTCAGCACCGACTTCACGTGTGCGGCCGGGCGCGAACGGCTGGCCGGCTGGGCGTTCACCATCTCGGGCGCGATGAGCGACGCCCCGGGACGGGACCCGCTGAAAGCGCAGGCGTGCAGCCAGATCGGCCCGGACGAGGTCTCCGTGTGGCAGGGGAACGGCCGGGGCGTCTGTTACTTCGGTGAACTCGTCGCGATCGGCATGATGCAGCGGGGCTCCGTCGGCGCAGTGGTCGACGGCGGTGTGCGCGACAAGAGATGGCTCCACGAGATCGGCTTCACGACGTTCTCCCGCTATCCGACCTCGGTGCAGACCAGCGGCCGTTGGCGCGTCGAGACGTGGCAGCAACCCGTCACCTTGCCGGGCGCATCCGGGGAACCGGTCGTCATCGAGCCCGGCGACTTCATCCTCGGCGACGACGACGGTGTCATCGTCATCCCCGCTGGGATCGTCGACGTCGTGCTCGAGGCAGCGGAGACCATGACGGAGAAGGAGATCGACGTCCGGGCCGCGATCCGCAACGGCATGACCCTCGCCGACGCGATGGCGGAGTTCGGACGGATCTGATCCCGCACTCGGCGGCAGGCGCGAGAACAATTCCCTAGTCCGAAAGGAGGACAGAACCATTGCTCCCTGAGGTGCGAGGAGCGCCAGCCGCCGGGCCGAGCAAGCGACGAAGGAGCGAGTCGAGGTCGACGAGCCTCGAAGGGCTGGCGACGCATCTCACCAGGACCCTTCGTGACGGCCTCCGCAAGCTCCGGCCTCCTCAGGGAGCAGAAGTAGACGTCGCCTCCGCAAGCTCCGGCCTCCTCAGGGAGCAGAAGTAGACGTCGCCTCCGTAAGCTCCGGGCGCTCCTCAGGGAGCAGAAGTAGACGGCCTCCGCAAGCTCCGGCCTCCTCAGGGAGCGGAAGGGGGTGACGTGCGCTCCCGGACCTCCCGCTCCAGGTAATCGAGGTTCTGCCGCATCTGCGCGATGAGTCGTTCTGCGCCCGACACGGTGTTGTCCGCATCGGGGTCGACGACCGAGTTGACCGCCATGTCGGCCAGCTGGCGCGCGACCTTACGGTCGCTCTCGCTGTCACCCGGGTGATGCCACCAGGCCAGCCAGTTCAGCATGCCGACGATGCCGAGCGCGGAGATCCGTGGATCGGCGGCACGGAACCGGCCCCCGGCGATGCCTTCCTCCATGACGGCCACCAACTCCTTGAGGACCCGCCGGCGGCTCTGCCGGTAGGTCTCGGCGAGCGCGGGCGGCAGCTCGGCCTCCGAGCGGATCAGCAGCCGGAACCGATCCAGGGTCTGGGTCTGGTGGAGCGCGATGGACATCGCCATCTCGTGGATCTTCCCGACGGGATCGAGGTCTGTTCGTTGATTGATCTCGTGGAGCAGGATGGCCGGTTCCTCGGCGATCTCGCTGACCAGCCGGGCGAACAGCTCGTCTTTGTTGGCCACGTAGTGGTAGAGCGCCGGACGCGTCAGGCCGGTGGCGTCGGCGATGTCCTGAAGAGTGGTGCTCGCCAGCCCGCGTTCGGCGAACAACCTGGTGGCCTGCTCCATGATCTCGCGTTCGACCAGCTCACGCCGTGAATTGCTGCGGCCGGTGCGCCCGGCGGTCGGCGACTCCTGGGGCGTCGAGCTGGTCATAGGCGAAGAATAGTGTGTCCGGCCCCCGCGCCGCGCCCGACCTCCGGGACGTCGTCCGGGGCGTCGCCGTCGGTCACGGCGACGAGATCGGTGCGCAGACTCACCAACCCGGCGACGAGATCGTCGTAGGAGCCGGTGGGCGCCTCCACGACGACCAGCGCGTCCGTCTCCTGACGCAGGCGCTCGCCGAGGTCCAGGCGCGTCAGCACCGCGTCCCGGTCGCCTCGGCCGGTCAGCCACACTGCGGACGCGCCCGTAGCTGCAGTGAGAAGAGGTACCGCGGCCTCTCCCCAGGCGGAATCGATGTCGACCTCGAGCCGGGTGGTTCCCGGGTCGAGCAACAGCTCGGCGGGGGCCTGCCGGGTCGGGAACGTCCAGGGCCCGTGTGACAACGGTTGTCCGACCACCCATGTCGACAATCCGCCGGCGGGGACGGCAGCATCGTCGACGCCGGCATACGCGGCGAGCCCGCGGCGGGCCACTTCGGGCGCCGAGGACGCGAAGCGGTCGAGTCCGACCTTCCCGGCACGGGTCATGTACGCGATCATCAACTGGTCCACCGGGATTTCGGTGCGGCGGGGGAACGACTCCCACCACTGTTCGCTACGCGCCGCGATCGACTGCAGATACTCGACGTTCGGCCGACGCGCCGACTCGTACGCCGACAGCGCCTCGTCGAGCGTCGTCGCACTCCGGACCGCGTGATCGAGTTCGATCGCATCCTCCATCGCGAGTTTGGTTCCCGAACCGATCGAGTAGTGCGCGGTGTGTGCGGCGTCCCCCAGGAGCACGACGTTCCCGGAGTGCCACCGGGCGCAGGTGACGGTGCGGAACCGCAGCCACCGCGTGCGGTTGCCGATCAGCCGGTGCCCGCCCAGCGTGTCGGCGAAGGCGTCTTGAAGATACGCCAGCGCGGTCTGGTCGCTGTCGGTCATCGGGGTGTTCTCGGTGGAGAGATCGAAACCGGCACGACGCCAGGTCGTCTCGTCGGTCTCGATCAGGAACGTACTCCGGTCGGACGCGTAGGGGTAGGCGTGCGCGACGAAGGTGCCGTCCGCGGTGGTGACCGGTGTGAAGATCGCGCTCGGGAGGGCGACGTCGGCTCCGCACCACAGATACAGTCCCTCGCCGGTGGAGATGGCCGGCCCGAAATCGTCGGCCATGTCCGTCCGGGTTGCACTGTTGACACCGTCGGCGGCGACGATGAGGTCGGCGTCGAGGTCGGCGACCGACCGCCGCACACCGAACTCGAGCCGTACACCGGCGGCCACGGCGTGCTGCTGGAGAACGTCGAGAAGTGTTGTACGCGCGATCGCGAGCAGCTCCCCGTGCGACAGACGGGCGACGTCGTCCCCGACCCGAATCGACATCTCGTGCGGATGCGACACCGCGACGATGGCGTCGAGAGACGCGGGGTCCGCCTCGCGCAGGTTGCGTTGCGTACGGGATGCGAGTCCGACGCCGAACCCGAAAGTGGTGTCGGGCGAGCCCTGTTCGTAGACGGTCACCTCGGCGTCGGGATGACTCCGTTTGAGAAGTCGCGCGGCGTACAGCCCACCCGGACCGCCACCGAGCACGGCGATTCGACTGAGTTTCATGGATTGTTCCTCACTGGTCTGCGCCCGAGGGCGCGGCGGCGGACCCGGCGTCGGCGTCGAGCTTGGCCACGACATCGGCGCGGAGTCGTTTCTTGTCGATCTTCCCGACGTTCGTCTGGGGCAGTTGCGGCACGAGCTCGAGTCGCTCGGGCCACTTGAACTTGGCCACGCCAAGCGATTCCAGGTGGGCCTGGACGCTCTCCATCGACACCTGCCGGTCGTCGGCGGTCACGAGGTACGCGCAGGTCCGCTCTCCCAGACGCGGATCCGGCATCGCGACGACCGCGGCGTTGCGCACCTGCGGATGGGTGACGAGCAACTGCTCGACCTCTTCGGCGTTGATCTTCTCGCCGCCGCGGTTGATGAGGTCCTTGATCCGTCCCTCGATGGACAGGTGGCGCACCCCGTCGATCACCACGACCTTCGCGAGATCCCCGGTCCGATAGAAGCCCTCGGACGTGAACGCGGTCCGATTGTGCTCGGCCGCATCGAAGTAGCCAGGAATGGTGTACGGGCCTCGGCACGACAATTCGCCGACCGCGCCGTCGGGCAGCTCGGTCTCCGTACCGGGTTCGAGGATGCGGATCTCGTCGCCGGCCGCGATCGGGGTACCGACGGTGGTCTGGCGGACCCCATCGGACGAGTCGCGTGGGGACACCGTGAACAGGCCTTCGGACATACCGAAGAGCTGTCCGACCCAGCGCTTCTCCCCGCCGGCTCGGTCGAAGAGCTCACGACTCGGCTTCGCCCCGGACAGGATCACGGTGCGCAAGAAGGCGCTCGGTGCGTCGAAGTCCGGACCGGTGACGGCCTGATAATGCCCGTGCCCGATCAGGACGTCCGTCGCCTGTTCACGTGCCATGAGCGGGAACGCCTTCGACACGTCCGCGGTCGCGAGGACGAGGCAACCACCCACCGAGTGTGCGGCGTGCAGGCCGCAGCTGATGCCCGCGTTGTGGATGATCGGGATCAGATGGGCGACCCGGGTCTCCTCGGTCCAACCGAGGCGCCGGGCGTACAGCAGGGCGTTGTCCCAGTACTCGACGTGCAGCCGCGGAATGACCTTCGGCACACCGGTCGTGCCGCCGGACAGCTGGAACGCACACACGTCGAGCGGATCGACGTCGGCCTGGATCGCGGCGGTCCGCGCTCGTGCCTCCGCGGGCGCGATTCCGGAGCCGAGCGCCTCCACCCGGTTCACGTCGTCCCCGACGCCGTCGGGCGCCCCGATGGTGAGGATCGTCCGCAGGGTCGGATGTCCCTGCGCCTGCCGCCGGGCGAACTCGACGAGGTCGAAACCGAGCCCCGCTTCGACGACGTGACCGACCGCCCCGACCACACGGGAGATGTGACCGATCTCGTGCGCCCGATGAGCCGCGAGTGTCGCCACCGGGACCAGGCCCGCTTTGAGACACGCGTACCAGACGAGCACGGTCTCGATCCGATTCCCCGCCTGGAACAGCACGGGATCACCGGGTCGCAGCCCGAGATCGAGGAGGCCCGACGCCAGCTGGTCGGTGCGAAGACCCAACTCGGCGTAGGTCATCGACGCCACATCGGTGACGACTGCGGGGCGGTCGGGGAAACGGTCGACGGTGTCCTGCAACCGGTCGGCCAGTGGGCGATCGGTCCACTCCCCCGCCCGCCGGTAGGCCGCCGCGCGATCCGCGGGATACCCGACCAGGCGATCACCCCACCGGGCCCGACCCGGTGGGGCCGCGCCGTCCGAGGGGCGGTCGGGGATGGAGGTCACCGTCATCGACCCGCCACCGCCGGGATGAGCTGGGCGAGTTCGGCGACGCGGTCGGGATGGTCGACCGGCACGATGCCCGAGTAGATGGCCGTGAAGCACCCGGGACAGCACTGCTGCCGGAAGACGACCTCGGTGTCGACGTACTCGCCCGGATCGGAGGTGACCTGCGGACCGGCGTCGCTCGACGGACCGTCGTAGCGCGCCAGGTCGAGCCGCCCGGACTTGCTGTCGCCCAGCAGTCTTCCGCAGTGGGCGCATCCCACCACGCGGGAATCGCCGATGGTGACCTCGACCAGGTTGTCGTCGAGTCGCCGAGCGGAACTCAGATCGAGGGTCGCCTCTTGTCCGCTGGGGATCTCGGAGCGGGTACGCCGCATCTCCAGCAATTCCGCCCGCTTCCGCTCCGTGCCCGAGCCGTCGACCTCGCCGGCGGTGAGCACGACGCCGTACGCGTCTTCGGCACCCGCGGGGGTCACCTTCCCGTTGCGCACATCGGCGGCCACGGCCTCCGGTTCCCGGCGAAGCGGATCGCCGTAACCGCCGCCACCCTGCCAGTGCATGTACAGCACCTCACCGGGGGCGAGGTAACTCTCGTCGTAGCACGCGCCGATCTCCTTCGCACCGGCCAGCTCGTCGAGCGTCCCCGGAATCCGGCCCTGCGCCAACAGTTCCTGTACGCCAGAGTCACGTGCCAGGATCTCCAGGCCGGTGTTGCCGGGCAGTCCGCCGGCGAGTCCGGCGTTCTGCGCGACGGCCTTGCCCGCCGAGGCGAAGACGAGACCCATCGGCAGACTCGTCCCGTACGGGGTGACCGCGAGCGACGCCGACACGCCGCCACGGTGCCGCCCCGGACCGCCGGAGTCCGGCTCTTCCCGACGCCACAGGGTGAGCAGCGGGTAGAGGAACTCGGTCATCTCGGTGTCGGGGATACGGCCCATCGGGATGCAGAAGAGGCCGCCCGTGTCCATGCCGTCGGCGACGGGCCGCGCACCGTACCCGCCGGCCATCGGCTCCATCATGATGTTGAGGAACGGCACCGGTTGTTCGCCGCGCTCGTCGAGGCCCGCGACCACCGCGGTGTCCCACGTCCCGCAGCACGATGCCTGCACGTTCTTGCCGAACTCGAGGTGGCGATCCAGCATCTGGGCCAGACACTCAGCGATCAGGTTGCCGGTGAGCCACGCCGGGCCGATCGGCCCGCGACTCACCGCCGCCGGGAAGGTGGCGTTGTTGATCGTCCCCTCCTCCGCGACCAGGTCGAAGCACCGCATCAGCCCGCCGGCCGACCAGGGGATGTCACCGGCGAGGATGGGGAGCAGCGCCAGCATCACCCCGCCGCGCATGCCCGCGTACGTGCAGTTGATGACGCCCGTCTGCGGGTCGGTGCCGGTGAAGTCGAACTCGAGGTGATCGTCGGTCTTGGTCATCGCGACGGTGATCTTGTGGACGCCGCGGTCGCCGGTCTGGGACTGGTCCTGGTAACCGGTGGCGTGCCACGTCCCGTCCGGGAGGTCGGACAGCTTGGACCGCAACCGCCCCTCGGCGTCGGACATCATCCGCTTCATGACGGCCTTGACCGTGTCCGCGCCGTACTGCTCGATGACGGCGAGCAACCGGTCACGGCCCACGCTGTTCGCGCCGATCTTGGCCCGTAGGTCGAGACCCACCAGCATGGGAACCCGACTGCGCCGTACCCAGACGTCGGCGACGTCCCGCTGCAGTTCGTAGTCGCGGACCACCTTGATCGGCGGTGTCGGAAGCGATTCGGAGAACACGTCTTTGGCGGCCGGGTCGAAGGAACCCAGTCCCGACCCACCGAGATCGGGCTCGTGGCAGATCGCGCTCGTCCAGGCGAACAGCTTCCCGTCGTGGAAGACGGGTTGGTAGACGATCACGTCGCTCTGGTGGAGTCCGCCGCCGACCCACGGGTCGTTGCAGAGGAACATGTCACCCTCGGCGATCCCGGGATTGAGCGAACGATGTTGCAGCGTCCAGTAGATGGCGAGGTCCACCGCGCCGACGAGCATCGTGTTGTACAGCCCGACCTGGACCTCTTGGCCCAGTTCGTCGCTGACCGCGAAGTCGAAGTCGTTGGCGTCGGTCACGATCGGCGATCCCGACATCCGTTTGAGGGCTTCGCCCATCTCGTCGGTGACCGACCACAGCCGGTGCCGGATCACCTCGTAGGTGAGCGGGTCGAGTGCATCGATCTGTTCCTGCGAGACGGTGTGCACCGGCAACGACGGCGGCAGCGACCGGGCCAGCGCGTCGAGATCGGTGGGTCGGCTCGAGAAGACCTCCGAGCCGGGAATGGGTGCGGTCATGAGAGCGACTCCTGTGATTGCTGCGTGTGGTCGGTCATGCGGGATCGACGGTGATGTTCAGGTTGCCGAGGCGGTCGATCTCACCGGTGGTGTCGTGCGGGACCACCACCGTCGTGGTGGGCACCTCGATGACGGCGGGACCGCGGATGATGTGGCCGGCCCGCAGTCCGGCGTAGTCGTAGATGTCGGTGTCGACGAAGCCGCGTCGGCCGTCGAGGCAGACCTTCCGCACACCCACGTGCGCCGACGACGGATCGGTGGTGTTGGCGGTTGCCAGTTCGGGCAGCTCCGGCGAGAACGGCAGGACCCCCGTGCCGCGGACCCGGTAGGTGATGGCCTGGATGCCCGCCTCGCGGAATCCGCTGTCCTTCCCGTACAGGTCGGCATACTTCTTCTCAAACGCTTCTGCGGCGGCGACGATCTCGGTCGACGTCAGCGAACCGTCCGGCAGCGGGGTCGCGACCTCGGCCAGCTGCATGGTGTAGCGCATGTCGATCTCGCGCTCGATCTCGACGGAGGCGAACTGCAGGCCCTGCCGGTCGAGCTGACCCCGCACCTGCTCCTCGAGCAGCTTGAAGTTCTCCTCCACCCGGGCCGGGTCGAGCGGCATCGCCGCCGGGTCCGAGAGTTCCTTGGCGAGAACGATGTTCGACGACGCGAGACCGTAAGCCGAGAACGCCGAGGCCACCTGGCCCAGCGGGACGACGACCCTGGACACCCCGATCTCCTGCGCGTACAGCCCGCAATGAGCGGGACCCGAGCCGCCGAAGGCGTAGATGATGAAGTTGCGGGGGTCGTGGCCGGCCTCGACGACGGTCTTGCGCAGGAGATCGCCGGTCTGGGCGTTCTGCACCGCGTAGATGGCCGCGGCGGCGTCCTCGACCGAGAGGCCGAGCGGTTCGGCGATGCGCGTACGGATGGCTTCGCGGGCGAGATTCAGGTCCAAAGCCTTGCGGCCGCCGAGAAGGCCGCGCTCAGGCAGGATTCCGAGCACGAGGTTGGCGTCGGTGTTCGTTGGTTCGGTACCGCCCTGTCCGTAGCAGGCCGGGCCCGGAACGGCTTGCGCGCTGTGGGGGCCGATCTGCAGGTTGCCGCCGGCATCGAGCCAGGCGATCGCGCCACCGCCGGCGCCGATCGCATGAACCTCGAGGGTGGGCACGTTGATCGGATGGTGATTGATGATCGTCGTCGACGATCGCACCGGCTCCCCGTCGACGACGAGCCCGACGAGGAACGTCGTGCCGCCCGCGTCGGTGGCGATGATGTTGTCGTGGCCCAGTTGCCGACCGAGGGACACCGATCCGACCACGCCGCCGGTGAGCACCGAACCCACCGTCGAGATGGCATTTCCCGGGGCCTCCGATGCGGCCACTGCGCCGCCGTTGCTCTGCATGACGAGCAAGGGGCCGGCCAGCTTGTGCTCCCGCAGTCTGCCCTCGAGCTCGCCGAGATAGTCCCGGAGGCCCGGACCGATCTGGGTGCTCATGACCGTGGTCGCGTTGCGGGCGAACTCACGGATGCGGGGGCTGACCTCGCTCGACAGCGAGACGAAGACGCTCGGATCGATCTCGGCGACGATCTCGCGAATCCGCTGCTCGTGTACGGGGTTGCGGAACGACCACAGCAGCGACACGGCGATCGCGGAGATTCCGTCGTCGAGCAGTTGCCGGACCGTGGTCCGGACCTCGTCCTCGTCGAGTGCGACGACGACACGGCCGTCCCGGTCGATTCGCTCGGTGACCTCGAGCGCATGCCGCTTGTGGATCAACCCATGAGACTTGCTCTGCGCGAGCACATTCTGCAGTTGCTCCGGTGAACGACCAAGGTAGCGACCCTCGACGTTCATGATGAAGATCGAGTCGCGGTGCCCCTTGGTGGTGATGAATCCGACGTCCGGCACTCGGCCCATGACCAGCGCGTTCAGCGACGACGTGGTGCCGTGCGCGATGTGGTGGGTGTCGGCGAGCATGTCGTCGAGTGGACGTCCCAACTGCTCGGCGAGAACGGTCAGGACATCCATCACCCCGGCCGAGTAGTCCGGCGGAGTGGATGGCGCCTTCCCCGCGACGACCAAGCCGTTGCCGTCGTCGAGGACGGCGTCGGTGAACGTCCCGCCGACGTCCACACCGATCACGTATGCCATGGCCAGGTACTCCTTCGTTGTCCGGGCTGCGAGGCCCCTTCAGGTCCGTTTACGTTGGCGTTGAGTATTCGACGCAATCGATCACCTGTCAAGCATTTGTTATGAGCTGGATCACCATTGAGTGTCCCCCAGTCACCTATCGCTGCAGGTCAGACCCACCATGACAAACGCCTTGACGAATCATCATTGGCGTCGAATAATAATCGTCAACGTCAACTTGGCGTGAACGGCCCTCTGCGGGCCGCGATCGAAAGGACCGGACCCATGGGTGTCCACCGCATCGGCCTCGTCGTGCCGAGTTCGAACGTCACGGTCGAGACCGAGATGCCTGCCCTCCTGAACCGGCACCCGACCTCGCAGTTCTCGTTCCACTCGACCCGGATGAGGATGCACACGGTGTCCCCGGAACAGCTCGCCGCGATGAACGCACAACGCGAACGCTGCGTTCTCGAGATCGCCGACGCCTCACCGGAGGTGATCCTCTACGCCTGCCTGGTGGCGCTGATGGTCGGCGGGCCGGGTGAACACCAGCGCGTCGAGGGTGCCGTCGCGGAACAGCTGGCCACCGGCGGCTCCGACGCGATCATCCGGTCGAGCGCAGGTGCCCTGGTCGAGGCGCTCCGTGCACTGGACGCCCGACGCATTGCCCTCGTGACCCCCTACCTCCGGCCGCTCGCCGAGAAGGTCGTCGAGTACCTGGACGCCGAGGGCTTCGAGGTGATGGACTGGCGGGCCCTCGAAGTCGCGGACAACGCCGAGGTGGGATGTATCCCCGGCGAACGCGTGATGACCGCCGCCCGGTCCCTCGAACTGGACGGTGTCGACGCGCTGGTGTTGTCCTGCTGTGTCCAGATGCCGTCCCTGGATCTGATCGACGACGCCGAACGCGAGTTCGGCCTGCCCGTGCTGTCGGCTGCGACAGCCGGCGCGTACAGCATTCTGCGCGGACTCGGCCTGCCCGCTTCCATCGAGGGCGCGGGCAGCCTGCTGCGCGCCGACATCGCCACCGTCCCTGCCTGATCACCCACCCCGATCATCCTGGAGTACCCCATGAATCCACTGCCCCACAGAGTCCGCGGCGTCGATCACGTCGCCTACCCCACCTTCGACCCGGCGGCCACGGTCCGCTTCTACCGCGACGTCCTCGGCTTCCCGGTCGTGCACTCGATCTGCGCGGCCGGCTGGGGACCCGACAAGCATCCCGACTTCATCCACTTCTTCTTCGACATCGGCAACGACGACCGGCTCGCGTTCTTCTACTACTTCGGACTGGAGCCGTTCGACGGTGGCCCCCAGGGTGATTCGTACTCACGCTTCGCCGAGGACGTACCGATCTGGTTCATCCGCTCGCGTCACCTCGCCATACACGTCGACGACGAGACCGATCTGCTGGAGTACCGGCGACGGCTGGATGCCAGCGAATGGCCGGTCGAGATGCAGATCCAACACGAGACGATCGAGTCGATCTACACCCACGACCCGAACGGGTACATGATCGAGATCACGCGTGCGATGCGGGCCGTCACGCCGCAGGAGGACCTCGACGCCAACCTGACCATCGAGGCCCTCATCGACGTGGTCTCGCAACCGAATCCGAGCATGGACGCGCTTCTCATGCGCAAGGCCGAGCGGATCGTCGAACGGGCTGCGGCCTGGCAGGACGAGCACACCGCCGGCGACGTACTCGCCGCCGAGGAGGCGACCGTCCGATGACCACGCTGTTCGTCCTCGACGTCCCGGAGAACAAGGCCGTCGCGGCGGTCGCCGGCGAAGCGCCGGGTGTTTCGGTGGATCATGTCGGACCCTATTTCCGGATCACCGCCGACGACACCATCGTCATCGACCGGCGGGCCACCGGGTGTCGCCACGCCGTCTGGTACAGCAGCGTCGCCGGGCTCCTCGACTCGCGAATAGTGCAGTGGGACAAGGACGCACTGAAGGTCGCACCGCGATGACCGCCCCCACCGCCGCGGGCACGAGCCGACTGGGAGCGGGTCGTTACATCGACGCCGCCGAGCAACCGGCGAACACCACGACCTCCGTGCACGAACTGACCACCGCCGACGGCGCCAAGGTCACCGGGGTTCTGCGCACTGTCCCCGGCGCGACCGTCGTCGTCGCCCTCATGCATCCGCGGCAGGACCTGACACACCATGTACTCGTCCCCGAACTGCTCGCCCGCGGGTTCGCGGTGTGGACGCAGGGCACGCGTTCGGTCAACAACGACCTCACCCTCGTCCACGAGCAGGCCATCCTCGACGCCGCGGCGGGACAGGTCTTCCTGCGCGAACGTGACTTCGGATCTGTGCTCACATTGGGCCATTCGGGTGGCGGCGCCCTGTTCGCCTTCTACCACGAGCAGGCCGGACTGGCGCCCGGCGATCGGCTGACCACGACTCCCGCCGGCCGACCCGTGGACCTGGCCGGTGCCGACATGCCGGTCCCCGACGGCGCCATCTTCCTCGCGCCTCATCCCGGTCAAGGCGAACTGCTGCTGCGCCTCATCGACCCATCGGTCACCGACGAGGACGATCCGCTCGCTGCCGACCCCTCGCTGAATCCGTTCGAGCCCGCCAACGGTTACGCGGAGCCTCCGGAAAGCTCCTCGTACGCACCGGATTTCGTCGAGCGGTACCGCGCCGCCCAACGCGCCCGGGTCGAACGACTCGACACCGTCGCGCGGGATCTGGTCGCCGAAACCGCGCGCGCACGAGCACGTTTCGCAGAAAGCGACGACCCGGACGACCGTCGGGCCTCGCTCGCCCCGCGCATCATGACTATCTACCGGACCGACGCCGACCTGCGGTTCCTCGATCAGTCCCTGAGCCCCAACGACCGGCCCTACGGGTCGCTGTTCGGTCGGCGTCCCGACCTCACGGATTACGGCCTGGTCGGGTTCGGTCGGCTGGCGACCCCCGACGCGTGGCTGTCCACCTGGTCTGGCCTGTCGAGCAACGCCGGATTCCTCCGATGCGCGCCCGGTGTCCGGGTTCCCGCGCTCTTCGTCGAGCTCACCGGCGACCAAGCGTGCTTCCCCGAGGATGCGGTGGCGATGGTGAACGCCCTCGGCGCGGACGATGTCACGCACGTCCGCGTCGAGGGAACCCACTTCGGCGGTCCGATCCGCCGAGGGGCCCCGACCGGCGCGAGCCTGGCCGCCGCCCAGATCGGGGGGTGGCTCGCGCAACGGTTCTCGTGAGGCCGACCTGCTCCCTGATCCGAAAGAACGACCTGCCCCCTGGTTCCTAGCCCGAGAGGTGCCGTCCCCTCTGCTCCCTGAGGTGCGAGGAGCGCAAGCCGCCGGGCCGAGCAAGCGACGAAGGAGCGCGTCGAGGTCGACGAGCCACGAAGGGCCTGGTGAGACGCCTTGCGAGACCCTTCGTGACGCGCCCTCCGCAAGCTCCGGGCGCTCCTCAGGGAGCACTGGTCAGGTCAATCTTTCGGATTGAGGAGCAAAGGATCACTTCTTCGCGAGAGCCGCCCGGTAACCGAGGAACCCGACGTAGCCGGCCAGCCCGGCCAGGCCCAGCCGGCGGGTCCGCGGCGACACCAGTGCGAGGCCGATGGCGGTCTCGCAGGCACCGTTGCGGTAGGTCCAGGTGGTGGTGTCGTCGGGGAACACCGGCTCGGTGATCGGGGCGAAGATCTCGGGCTTGATGAAGTGCGCAACCCCGGTGGCGGCCAGTCCCCCGCCCAGCAGCGAGACAGCGTCCAGTGATCCCTTGCGAGTGGCCATCAGAGTGTTCCCCTTCGTCGTCGTCGACCCTTTCCGGTGATCGTAGGCGTCGTTCCATTCCGGTTCGACGTCGACGGGCCGCTATCTCGCCGTCGGGACGGTGAGCCCGCGAGCTGCCTCGTCGAGATCGCCGGTGTCGCCGTACTCGTACGCGCGGCGACCGGCGACGAAGACGTACGACATGAAGAGCGTCCACGCCGTCACGCCGATCCCGATCCGGGCCCAGGTCGGCAGCGGGGACGGCGTGACGAACGCTTCGATGACCCCGCACAGCAGCAGCACGACGACCAGACCCAGCGCGACACCGACCGCTGCCCGGCCCTCCTCCCCGAGAGCCGTTGCACGCGTTCGATTCCCCGGGGCCACCCAGGCCCAGAAGATCCGCAGGCCCACGCCCGCAGCGACGAACAAGCAGGTCAGTTCGAGCATTCCGTGCGGCAGGATCAGTCCGAAGAACAGGTCACCACGACCGTGCCGGATCATGATCGACGCCACGACCACCAGATTGAGGATGTTCGTGTAGAGCATCCAGATCACGGGGAACCCGAAGAGCCCTAACGCGATACACAGCGCGGCCAGCCAGAAGTTGTTGGTCCACACGCGAGCGGCGAACGACGTCGCCTCGTATTCGCTGTAGTAGTTCTCGAAGTCGTTGGTGACGAGACGCTCGATCTCCGCGGGCGATGCGAACGAACTCTCGATCCGCGGGTGGGCCAGCACCCACCACGTCATGATCACGGCCGCACCGAGGGACCCGCCCATCACCGAGAGCCACCACCAGCGCATCCGGTACAGGGCCGCGGGGAACGATCGGGTGAAGAACTCGATCACCGTCGCCGGCGTGCTGACCCGGGTTCCGGTGGCGCGACCGCGGGCGCGGGCCAGGAGGCCCGACAGGTATGCCACCAGCGAGGCATCGGGCGCCGTCGAGCGGATGACCGACAGGTGGGTGGCCACCCGCTGGTAGGTGTCGATCATCTCGTCGGCCTCGGCACCGGTGAGTCGGCGGCGCCGCGAGAGCGCATCGAGCCGCTCCCACGTCGCGCGGTGCGCGGACACATAGGCGTCGAGATCCACTCGGCCAGCGTATCGGGCATTCTCACCTCCGCGGCACGTGTCATTCAGCGGACGTCGGGGCTGTGAGTTCCCGATGCCCTGTCGACGAATTGCGTCGTAGGGTGAGGCGTGATGTCTCGTCCAGTGCCGCCTCGGGCCCCCGCGGGCCCGGGTGCACCCGTCGCCGGCCGACCCGGTCCGGTCGCGTGGGGCGCGGGCGCCACGACGACAGTCGGCGTCGGACGCAACGACCTCGTCTCCGGCGAGGCGGTCGCTCTCGCACTCCCGCCGGCGAACCTCGGCTACCGGATTCTCTCCGGCATCATCGACGTCCTGCTGGGGTTCGGACTGTGGTTGTTCCTGTGGTGGATGTCGTTCAAGGTCGCCGGCGAGGCCAGCGAGGCGTGGCGGGGAACCATCAACACCCTGATCCCGATCGTCGCCGTCGTCGCACTCCCGACGCTGCTGGAGACCGTGACCCCGGGGAAGACCGTGGGACACCTCGTCCTGGGCCTCCGAACAGTCCGCGATGACGCGGGCCCGACCGGGTTCCGCCACTCCCTGACCCGAGCACTCGTCGGCTTCGTCGAACTGTATGCGTGCCTGGGACTCCCAGCGCTGATCTCGGCGGCCATCTCGCGCAAGAGCAAGCGCCTGGGCGACCTGCTCGCCGGGACCTACGTCATCCGCGACCGCCACCGGCTCGTCGAGCAGGCACCCATCGAGATGCCACCCGGCCTGCACTCGTGGGCCGTGTCCGCCGACATGGCCGCCCTCCCCGACCCACTCGCGGTGATCATCCGCCAGTTCCTCAACGGCCGCCACGGCATGAAGCCCGAGCCGAGAGCCCATGCCGCCCGGAGGATCGTGTTCGACGTCGCGCCGTTCGTCGCACCCGCTCCCCCGCCCGGCGCCCCGTTCGAAGACGTGTTGTCGGCGATCATGGCCGAGCGCCGCCGCCGCGACGCCGAACGGCTCGCGCGCGAAGCCGCACTGCGCCAACGTCTCCTGCGCTGATCTGTGCTGCGACCCGCAGAGGCGGCGCGGCGCACCCGGATCCCGGTTACTCTGCTACGGGTGACGTTGCCTACCCTGCTTGCGAAGGACAAGAGATCGATCGGCGGCCGACGGCTTCTCGCCGCAGTCGTCGGAGTCGCGTTGACCTTCGCCACGGCCCTGACCGTGCAAGCTCCCGCCAGGGCGGGAGGTCCGGGGCCGGATTCGCCGGCCGGTGTTCACGTGGTCCCGCGCATCGTCGACTCCGAGACCGTGACGGACCCGGTCATCGCACTCCCCCAAGCGGGTTCGACATTGCGCGTGCGATACAGCTCGACGTCCATCCGCGGTCTCCCGACGGAGATGACCGGCACGCTGCTCACACCGTCGACGCGGCCGCCCGCCGGGGGTTGGCCGCTCGCCGTGTGGAATCACATGACGGTCGGCGCTGCAGACCGATGCGCGCCGTCGCAGGCCCATGCCGGTCATTCCGAACTTCCCCGCATGACGTCAGGTGACGGCATCGTCGGCCGGTTGCTCGACGCCGGATTCGCCGTGGCGCGGCCCGACTTCGAGGGCATCGGCGGGCCCGGGCCGCACCCGTATCTCATCGGCGACTCGCTGGCGCGATCGACGGTCGACATGGCGCTGGCCGTCGCGGATCACGACCGACGGATCGGCCGCGACGTCGTCGTGGCCGGGCATTCCGAGGGCGCCGTCGCCGCCTTGGCCGCCGCGGCGCGGCCGTCATCGGAATGGGGTGACCTCCGACTCCGCGCGGTGTCGGCACTCGCACCGCCGACGCAGGTGGCCGCGCTCCTCGATGGGGCGTCCCACGTTCCGGTGTCCGGTCCCGCGATCAACGAACTGATGGGATTGGCCGCTCTCATCGGATATGGCGCGGCCGCAGCCGATCCCGAGTTCGACGAGTTGATGTCCAACGGCGGGCTCAGCGCGGCGGCGAGCAGGCTCCGTCCGCAGGTCGAGGCCCGCTGCTACGCCGACCTGACCTCACCGGACTCGTTCGGCGGCCTCGCGCCGGCCCAGCTCCTGGGACCGCGCGGCGACGAGATGAAGGCCGCATTGTTGAAAGTGCTGCGCGACAACGACGTCGACCGTCTGCGTTTTGCTCGAGGGCTACCGGTCCGCATCGACTCGGGCACCGTCGACACCGTGTCGCCGCAACCGCTGGTGTCCGGTCTGGTGCAGACCTATCGGCGCGCCGGGGTGCGCGTCACGTATTCCGACCGGTTCACCGGGCATGCGGGCGTGGCCACCGACCGCGACAATGCCGAGACGATCGCGGCGTGGCTCATCGCGCAGGTCTGAGGACGTTCGACGACACCCGGACTACGTCAGATCGGTCGAGCTCTTCCCCAACATGCGCCGGGCGATGATCAGCTGCTGGATCTGCTGTGTGCCCTCGAAGATGTCGAGGATCTTCGAGTCACGCGCCCACTTCTCCACCAGTGACGTCTCGGAATAGCCTGCCGTGGAACCGATCTCGACGGTCTTGTTGGTGATGTCGGTGACGGTCCGACCGGCTTTCGCCTTCGACATCGATGCCTCGGTCGAGTTGGGCTGCTTGTTGTCTGCCATCCACGCCGCCCGCACCGTGTGCAACCACGAGGCCTCCCAATCGGATTCGAGGCGGATGAACTCGGCGACGGTGGCGTGCTGCGACGACGCGGGACGGTCGTAGTCGATCTCGTGACCCGCTTCCTCCAGCATCCGACGCAGCTCCTCCAGGGAGGCGCGACCGAGCCCGATGGCCATCGCGGCGACCACCGGACGAGTGTTGTCGAAGGTCTGCATGACCCCGCCGAAGGCCTTCTTGGTGTCGATCTCCGGCGAGCCGAGCAGGTTCTCGGCGGGGACCCGCGCGTTCTCGAACCGGATGACGGCCGTGTCGGAGGCCTTGATGCCCAGCTTGTGCTCGAGGCGGGCCACGGTGACGCCCTCGGTGGTCATCGGCACGACGAAGCTCTTGATGGCCGCGCGTCCGACGCTCTTGTCGATGGTCGCCCACACGACGACGTGGTCGGCGCGCGATCCCGCGGTCACGAAGATCTTCTCGCCGTTCAGGATGTACTCGTCGCCATCGAGGGTCGCGGTCGTGGAGACCGCCGCCGAATCGGAACCGAAGCTCGGTTCGGTGATGGCCATCGCCGCCCATACGTCGCCGAAGCGTTCGAGCTGCTCGGGGTTCGCCACGGCCGCGATCGCGGCATTGCCCAGGCCCTGACCGGGAATGGAGAGCAGCAGGCCCACGTCGCCCCAGCTCATCTCCAGAGCCGACAGGAGGCCGCGCATGTTCGCGCCGTTCACCGACGGAGCGTCGGAGGCGGACTTCTCGGCGTCGGCGGACTTCTCCGTGGAGCGACTCTGCTTGGCGAGCTTCGCCAGTTCGTCGAGTTCGACCGGGTACTCGTGCTCGGCCTGGTCGTACTTGCGCGAGATCGGCCGGAAGAGGTGCTCGGCAGCCATGTGGGTGCGCTCGACCGTCGAATCGAACTTCTTCGGGAGCTCCAGGTTGATCGCCATGGCAGTACCTTACTGCGCAGTAAGTTCGTTGCCAAGTCCCGGTTCGTGACCGAAGCCGAATAATGTGGACCGGTGGCGTACGACGAGGAACTGGCCTACCGCATCCGTGCTCTGCTGGCGACCGAGTGCGGCCTCGACGAGAAGCGCATGTTCGGCGGGCTGGCCTTTCTGATCAACGGCAACATGGCCGTCGCTGCCAGCGGCAAGGGCGGGATCATGGTGCGCGTCGCACCCGAGGAGACCGAGAGCCTCCTCGAGTACCCGCACACCCGGCCGATGGTGATGTCGGAACGCGAGCTCCGGGGATGGCTACGCGTCGACGACGCCGGCATCGCCACCGACCGCCAGCTCTCCCGCTGGATTGCGATCGGTTCGAACTACGCGCGGAAGTTGCCGCCGAAGTAGATACGACCGGCCTAGGATCCCTGAGGAGCGAGCGTCGATCTCTGGTCCCTGAGGTGCGAGGAGCGAAAGCGACGAGCCACGAAGGGCCTGGTGAGACACCTTGCGAGCCCTTCGTGGCTCGCTTCGCTCGCACCTCAGGGAGCATGAGTACGGCCCACTCGGATCAGAGAGGTGCCGTCAGGGAACGATGTTCACCATCCGACCGGGCACCACGATGACCTTGCGGGGTTCGGCGCCGTCGAGGAGCGCGACGATCTTCTCGTCGGCGAGCGCGGCGGCACGCAGGGTCTCCTCGTCGGCGTCGGCCGGGACGGTGATCCGACTGCGGACCTTGCCCTTGACCTGAACCGGGATCTCGACGGTGTCCTCGACCAGCCACTCCTCATCGGCGACCGGGAATGCGGTCCGCACCACCAGGGTCTCCCGACCCAGCCGGTGCCACAGCTCCTCGGCGATGTGCGGGGCCAGGGGAGCCAGCATGATCACCAGCGCCTCGACGGCCTCCCGCGGGGCGCCGGTCTTCTCGAAGTTCTTGGTGAGGTGGTTGGTCAGCACCGTGAGCTTGGCGACCGCCGTGTTGTTGCGCAACGCGTCGTAGTCCTCGCGGACGCCGGCGATCGTCTTGTGCAGCAACCGTTTCGTGTCGTCGTCGAGCTCGGTGTCGGCGACCCGGAGCGCACCGGACTCCTCGTCGACGACGAGTCGCCAGATGCGCTGCAGGAATCGCTGCGACCCCACCACGTCCTTGGTGGCCCACGGCCGTGACTGGTCGAGCGGACCCATGAACATCTCGTAGACGCGCAGCGTGTCGGCACCGTAGTCGCGGCAGATGTCGTCGGGCGCCACCGAGTTCTTCAGGGACTTGCCCATCTTGCCGTACTCCCGGCGAACCTTCTCACCGTTGTAGAAGAACTCGCCGTTCTCTTCGGTGACCTCTTCGGCGGGCACATAGATGCCGCGCGAATCGGTGTAGGCGTACGCCTGGATCATGCCCTGGTTGAACAGCTTTCGGTACGGTTCGCGACTCGTGACGTATCCGAGGTCGAAGAGGACCTTGTGCCAGAACCGCGAGTACAGCAGGTGCAGCACCGCGTGCTCGACGCCACCGATGTAGAGGTCGAGGCCACCCGGGTCGTTCTCGCCGTGCAGTGCCGGCCGGGGCCCCATCCAGTACGCCTCGTTCTCCTTGGCGCACAGGGTTTCCGAGTTGGTGGGGTCGATGTAGCGCAGCTGGTACCACGAACTGCCCGCCCACTGGGGCATGACATTGGCGTCCCGAGTGTAGGTCTGCACGCCGTCGCCCAGGTCGAGTTCCACCGTCATCCACTCGGTGGCCTTCGCCAGCGGAGGCGACGGCTCGCTGTCCGCGTCGTCGGGGTCGAAGGACACCGGCGCATAGTCGTCGACCTCCGGAAGCTCCACCGGCAGCATCGATTCCGGCAGCGCGTGGGGTTGGCCGGCGGCGTCGTAGACGATCGGGAAGGGTTCGCCCCAGTAACGCTGACGGGCGAACAGCCAGTCGCGCAGCTTGTATTGGATTCTCCCGGTGCCCATACCGTCGGCTTCGAGACGTTCGACGATCGCCGCCTTCGCGTCCTCGACATTGCGACCGTCGAGGAACCCGGAGTTCACCAGGGGTCCGTCGCCCACGTACGCCTCGGTGGCGATGTCGGTGTCGGAGCCGATCACCTCGCGGATCGGCAGTCCGAACACCGTCGCGAACTCATGGTCGCGGGCGTCGTGGGCCGGGACCGCCATGATCGCGCCGGTGCCGTAGCCCATGAGGACGTAGTCGGCGACGAAGACCGGAACCTGCTCTCCGTTCACGGGATTGACGGCGAAGCTGCCGGTGAAGACGCCCGTCTTCTCCTTGTTCTCCTGGCGCTCGAGGTCGGACTTCGCGGCGATCGACGCGCGGTACTCCGCGATCGCGGCCGCGGGGTCGGCCCCGCCGCGGGTCCAGCGATCATCGGTGCCCTCGGGCCATGCTCCGGTGATGAGGTCGCCGACGAGCGGATGCTCGGGCGCGAGAACCATGTAGGTGGCGCCGAACAGGGTGTCGGGACGGGTGGTGAACACCTCGATGCCGCCGACGCCGGGCACGTCGAACCGCACCTGGGCGCCGCGCGAGCGTCCGATCCAGTTGCGCTGCATGGTCTTGACCTTCTCCGGCCAGTCCAGCAGATCCAGGTCGTCGAGCAACCGGTCGGAGTACGCGGTGATCCGCATCATCCACTGCCGCAGGTGCTTCCGAAAGACCGGGAAGTTGCCGCGGTCACTGCGGCCGTCGGCGGTGACCTCCTCGTTGGCCAGCACGGTGCCCAGTCCGGGGCACCAGTTCACCAGCGAATCACTCAGGTACACCAGGCGATGGTCGTCGAGGATCTCGGTGCGCTCGGCGGGGGAGAGGTCGGCCCAGCTGCGCCCCTCGTGCCTTCCACCCAATGCTCGTGCGCCCGAAGCGAATTCGTCGACCAGCTCGGAGATGCGCCGGGCCTTGCCCTGGTCGGCGTCGTACCACGCGTTGTAGATCTGCAGGAAGATCCACTGGGTCCACCGGTAGAAGTCGACATCGGTGGTGGCCACCCGACGGCGCTCGTCGTGGCCCAGCCCGAGCCGTCGGATCTGGCCCAGGTAGCGCTCGATGTTCTGCTCGGTGGTGGTGCGCGGATGGGTGCCGGTCTGCACAGCGTATTGCTCGGCGGGCAGGCCGAACGAGTCGAAGCCCATCGTGTGCAGCACGTTCTTGCCGGTCATCCGCTGGTAGCGCGCGAAGACATCGCTCGCGATGAAGCCGAGCGGGTGGCCGACATGCAGGCCTGCGCCGGACGGGTAGGGGAACATGTCCTGCACAAAGAGCTTGTCGGCGGCGTCGGCGTCCCCGCCGCCGAAGGCGGACAGGTCACCGGCGAGCGGCCCGACGGGATTCGGCGCCTCGTAGGCGTGCTCGTCGGACCAGGTCTGCTGCCAGCGCTGCTCGATCTCGCCGGCGACCGCCGCCGTGTAGCGGTGGGCGGTCGTGCCGGCGGTGTCGCCGCTCGTCTTCTCGGCTGAAGTCACGCGACCAGGGTAAATCCTGTCCGTCGCCGCCCCCAATCCGGTCGCCTCCGACGTGGGCGGCACCGGCTCGTCAGATACCGATTCACTTCGGTACGACGCACGGTCGTATGCTGTGGGTCGTGAATGCCGTGTCCGTCGCCGTTGCCGTACTGCTCTTCGTGCTGGCCGGACTCTGGGCGGTGGTAGGAATCCGCGGACTCCGCGGCACCCTCCCGCGCAATCGTTGGATCGGCGTTCGCTCCGCGGAGACCATGCGGTCCGACGAGGCTTTCCGCATCGCCAACCGCATCGCCGGACCGGGCACTCTCGGCGCGTCGGTGATCCTCACGCTGGGGGCCATCGCGACCCTTGCCGTCCCGGGCGGGTGGGCACTGGCCTTCGGACTCGTCGCGCTGGTGGCCGCGCTCGTGGTGGTCGGACTGGTCAGCGGGATCGGGGTACGCGCCGCTGCAGCCGTACCCGCCGACGACGAGGGCTGTTCCTGCTGTTCCGGCGGCGACGCCCACAGCCATGCCGCCGACGAGAACCCCTCGGCCCCGGCGGCCGACTGCGGCACCAGCAGCTGCGGTGCCTGCTCGTTGCGCGGCGTCTGCGCAGGCGACTCGGCCCAGGCCTGAGGCGGCCGGCGTCGTCTCACATCACTGATCTCGGGGCACATCCATGCGTACTCTCAAGAATCTCCTCGATCGTTCTCCGATCGACGGCTTCATCCTGGCCATCTGCATCGCCGTCGCGGTGGCCGCATTCCTGCCGGTTCGCGGCGCGGCGGCGGAGGCACTCGACTGGGTGGTGATCGTCGCGATCGCCGCACTGTTCTTCCTCTACGGCACTCGACTTCATCCACGCGAGGCGCTCGAAGGTCTCCGGCACTGGCGGCTGCACGTCACGATCCTCGCGTTCACGTTCATCGTCTTCCCGATCGTGGGACTGGCGCTGAAACCGGTTGTCGAGCCGTTGATCGGCGAGGACCTCTATGCCGGACTGCTCTTTCTATGCCTGGTCCCATCGACGGTGCAGTCCTCGATCGCTTTCACCTCGATGGCCCGAGGCAACATCGCCGGGGCGATCGTCAGCGCATCCACGTCGAACATCCTCGGCGTCTTCCTGACCCCGCTGCTGGTGGTCGCGCTGATGCAGAACGCCGGCGACATCAGCATCGACGCGACGTCGGTCCTGAAGATCGTCGCGCAGATCCTGGTGCCGTTCCTGCTCGGGCAGCTCGCCCGCCGGTGGGTCGGCCCGTTCTTCACCCGGCACGCGAAGATCACCAAGCTGGCCGACCGTGGCGCCATCGTGCTCGTCGTCTACGTGGCGTTCAGCGAGGGGGTCGTCCAGGGCATCTGGTCGTCGGTGGAGGTGGGTCAGGTGATCGCCGTGACCGTCATCTCGCTGCTGCTCGTCATCGTGATGCTCGCGATCACCGGCTGGCTCCCGAAGCGGCTCGGCTTCGACCGCGCCGACACGATCGCCATCCAGTTCTGCGGCACCAAGAAGAGCCTGGCCACCGGCCTGCCCATAGCGACCGTCCTGTTCGCCGGCACCACCGTCGGCCTCATCGTGCTGCCGCTGATGATCTTCCACCAGATCCAGCTCATGATCTGCTCGTGGCTGGCCACTCGGTACGGGCGGCAGGCCGACGACGCCGAAGCGGCCGGCGCGCCCACCCCGGCTCCCTGATCCGAAAGAACGCCAGTTCAGCGGTTCCGGAGTCCGCAAAGCGGCCTGCGGGTAGAGCAGATAACAACGGAGGGCGCCGGGCCCGCGACCGGCAGACTTCAACTCGACCGATGGACTTCGATCGAAGTCTAGGAGTCGAGTTGAAGTTCGTCGGTCACGAGAATGCGGCGCCACAGTGCACGCGAGTAGCGCAAGTTCGGCAGAGATTGCGCTTCAAGATAGGGCGGCAACGATGCAGTTCTTTCGACCCCACGACGGCAGCCAGGCCGCAGATACTGAGGTACGAGGAGCGTTGGCCGCCGGGCCGAGCAAGCGACGAAGGAGCGCGTCGAGGTCGACGGGCCTCGAAGGGTTGGCGACGTCATCTCGCCAGGACCCTTCGTGACGGCCTCCGCAAGCTCCGGCCTCCTCAGGGAGCGGAGGTTGGGCCCGCTCCGACACAACGGGTTCTTTCATAGTCCACGACCGCCAAGCCGTAGATACTGAGAGCGAGCTCGCGGGCGTCACCACCCGCTCCCTGAGGAGCGAGCTTGCGAGCGTCACGAAGGGTCCTGGTGAGTCGGGTTGCGAAGACCCTTCGTGACGCGCCCTCCGCAAGCTCCGGGCGCTCCTCAGGGAGCAGGGGGTCCCACCGGCGTCGACAACGGCAGGCTCACGAAGCTCGGACGGTTCGGGTCGAGCTGGATGTGTTGCGGCCGGAGTCCGGACTCGTTCAACAGCGGACGCAACGGCAGACCGCGCGGGAAGTTCATCGCGAACACGTCGATCCGCAGGCGGTGGCCCGGTTTGATGAGTGCCTCGGTCGGCAGCAGGCCGATGTCGACACTCACCGGGCGGCCCGGCACGACGCGTTGGCGTGACGCCAACGTGAGCTCGTAGAACGGATCGATCACGTCGCCGTTGGGCGCGAACTGCGACCTCGCCTCGTCGTATCCGCGCAACGACGCCATCACCTGACCGGATGTCAGCACCTTCGACGTCCCGTCGGGAGCGACATCGTTGAGGGTGGCGGTCCAGTATCCGTCGGTGGCGTCGAGCACGGTGTTCAACCGCACGTTGGCGTACCCGGACACGCTGCGTGTCGTGGTCATCGGGGGAGTGGTGAACGTCAGTGCGGCGCGCTCGGAGATGCGGGCGTCGTCGGCGCAGAAGGGGAAGATCGCCAGGGCACCGGCCAATTGCTGTGCGGCGTCGCGCGAACACATCGTCGCCAGACCGGGCGCGATGGTCAACCGAGCGCGGGATGTGGGTGCAACGGGGGTTAGGCTGCCGTCCCGGACCGCGTGTGCCGCGGTACCGCTGCGCCGGTCATCGAGGTAGAGCCGCTGGCGCTCCATCCCGGCGCGCGGGAACTGCTGGGCGGTGATCCACGAGTCGCCGACCTGCTTGAGATTGACCGGTCCGTAGCGGTCGACACCGTTGTCGATTCCCTTGAGCCACTTGTCGAACCACGCCTTCTGCAGGACGTCCAACCGGGGTGGGGTGTTCCGCCGGCCCTCTTGGCCGCCGCCGATCGTCAGGTGATACCCGTCGCCCATGATCAACTGCTTCTTGCCGGGCGGCAACGGGATGTTGTTGTACATCCGGACTTCGCTGTTGGTGAAGAGATCGAACCAGCCGCCGTAGATGAGCGTCGGGGTGGTGATGCGGTCGGCGTGGTCGAGCCACGCGGACCTCGGTTCGGAGTTGTTGTCCAGCAACGCCTTCAGGTTCGGCGGCACCGACGGGATGTCGGGGGTGAGCAGTGCGGCGAACAGCTGTGGGTAGAAGGTGAACGGGTCCGAGATCCGGTCCGCCAACCACTTCCAGTCGAAGGTGCCGTTCAGCATCGACGCGACGTTCGGGATCATCTTGGTGGTGTTGACCAGCGTCAGCCACAGCGGGAGGAAGCCGACACCCAGAGCGCCGCCAGGCGCGACGATGTCGCGGATGAGGTCTCCGCCCGGCTCTACCGGGAAGATCGCCTTGAGTGCCTTCGGGTTCTTGTTCGCGGCCTGGATCTGGTTGATCGCCGAGTACGACACACCCGACATCCCGACCTTGCCGTTGGACCACCGCTGCTTCGACGCCCAGTCGATGACCTCGATGGTGTCGCGCTGTTCCCGCGACTGGAAGACGTCCCAGACTCCCTGCGAGAAACCGGTGCCGCGCACATCCACGACGACCTGCGTGTAGCCGCTGCGCACGAGATCGAAGTCGACGAGGAAGGTCTTCGCGCCGCCGTCGCGGATGGTGTGCGCGATGTCGTTGATGCCGTCGATCGGCGTGCCGGACAGGTTGATCGACCGAACGATCTGCAGCAGGTAGGGCTCGAGCACCGGGTTCTGCATCACCGCGGAACCGACGGTGGTGATGAGCTTGGTGTAGGGCGTCATGTTGACGATGACCGGCGTCTTCGTCGACGTGGGACGCTCGCGAGCGTCGGCCGGGCGGTACACGTTGGCCCGGAGAACCGTGCCGTCACTCATCCGGATCGGCACATCCCAGGTGACATTGACGCCGGCATAGGGTTGCGGGCCGTCGTGGCTCGCCGCCCATCGCGCCCCGTCGGCGCCGCCGGTGGGTCCGACCGGGGCAGCGCCCGCCACGGCGATGGGCGCCACCAGCGCGACCACCGCGAGGATCACCCCGGCCAGAACCCGCGCACTCTTCGACCCGCTCATGCACACCCCCGCATGTCATGCGCTGGAACAATCCACGGCTTGTCCAGCGAAAAATTGATCGAGCGTCCACAACCTAACACCCCGCCGGTGACGTGGATCACCGGGTGTCTCAGGCAATGCTCAGCATCACCGTCCGGACGGACGGACTCAGTTCACGCTGAGATCGATCGGGTGGGTCGCGAGGAGGGGTTTCGGCCAGGCCTGCCTGCGCAGGACGTCGAACCACACGTCCGACGCCGGCGGCGCGAGCAGGTCGCGAGGGAGTGCCGAGGCGACCATCCAGCTGAACTGGTCGAGCTCATCGTCGAGTTGCCCGATGCCCCATCCGCTGTAGCCCGCGAAGATCCGGACACCCTCGAGGATCTCGGCGAGGGGCTCGGGGTCGGCGTCGAGATCGACCAGGACGACCCGGCCGTCGACCGGACGCAGGGCGGGCACGTCGTCGATGTCGGTGCCGGGTTTCACCACGCCCAGGCACAGCGCCGCCTCCTGGTTCACCGGCCCGCCCACATAGAGGGCGCGCGGCGAGGCTGCGATGTCGGCCCACTGCGGCAGGAGGTTGTGCACGGCGGTCTGGCTCATCCGGTTGAGGATGACCCCGAGACTGCCCGACTCGTTGTGCTCGATGACGTAGATGACGGTCCGGGCGAAGGTGGGTTCGATGAGATCGGTCGAGGCGATCAGCGCGGTGCCCGGACGCACCCGCGGCGTGGGGTCGGCATCCCAAGGGACGCCGGGCATACGCGCACCACCACCGCTGTCCGCCGAGTGTTCTCCGGGGCGGGATTCCGGTGTGGGATCGTCTGCGTCTTCACCTCCGGCCACCCGACCATCATCGCACGTCCGTGGCCGACGGCGTCCATCGTCAGCTCGGTAGGCTGGATCGGTGAGCAGCACCCAGGTGACCCGTGACCAACGCGGGTGGTCGGTGTTCATCCACTCCCTCCGTTCGTCGCCGGGACTCGGCCGGTTGTTGTCGGTCCGGTTGTCCAGTCAGATCACCGACGGGATCTTCCAGGCCGCGCTGGTCGGCAGCATCCTGTTCAACCCCGAGCGCCATGCCGATCCGCTCGCGGTGGCCGGTGGCCTCGCGGTGCTGCTGCTGCCGTATTCGCTCATCGGCCCGTTCGCGGGCGCGTTGCTCGACCACTGGGATCGACGCAACGTCCTCCTGTACGCGAACCTGCTGCGCGGGCTGATCATCGGGCTCGTCGCACTGGCCGTCGCCTCCGGCGCACCTGATGTCGTGGTGCTGATCTCCGCCCTCGCCGCGACGGGTGCGAGCCGGTTCGTGGCGGCCGGACTGTCGGCCGGACTGCCGCACGTCGCGCGGCGTGAGGTGCTGGTCGCCACCAATGCGTTGTTCACGACGTTGGGCGGCGCGATGCTCACCGTCGGCCTCGGCATCACCCTGGGACTCCGCGCGATCTTCGGCGACGACAACGTGGGCAGTGCCCTCACGATGATCGCCGGGATCGTGCTGGCCGTCGTCTCCGGCGGGCTGGCGCATCGGTTCCGTCCGCTGCAACTCGGTCCCGACGAGCCCGACGACCCGGGTCGTTCGGCCGTGCACGCGGTCTCGGTCGGCCTCTGGCACGGTGCCCGCGCCGTCGTCCACCACAAGACCGTGGCCGCCGCGTTGTCGGCGATCGGGGCCCACCGGCTGGTGTTCGGGATGAACACGCTGATGATCCTGGTGCTGACGCGCCAGATGGGTCCCGGCGACGGGGTCGACCGCGTCAGCGTGGTCATCGGTTTCACCGGCGCGGGAGCGCTTCTCGCCGCGATCATCACACCGATCGCGGTGGCACGGGTGGGCCGGTACGTGACGCTGCTCGCCGCACTGGCCGTCGGCGCGTTCGCCGAGCTGTCCGTACTCAGCTTCGAGTTCGCGGTGATCTGCGGGTCGGCGTTCGTACTCGGACTCATCGGCCAGATCGCCAAGCTGTGTGGCGACGTGGCGATGCAGGTCGACGTGGACGACGCGGTGCGCGGACAGGTGTTCTCGGTGCAGGACGCGGTGTTCAACATCGCCTACGTGGGTGCGGTGACCGTCGCGGCCCTCGCGATCCCCGACGACGGCCGGGCGGTCGGGCTCGTCGTGCTCGGGGTGGTGCTGTACCTGCTCGGCATGCTCGTGGTGCGCCTCCTGCATCCGCGTGGGCACTGGTCCGCCGAGCCCACGACGGTGCGGCACACCGTCACCGACCCCGCCGCGTGAACCGCGGGTCCCGGTTGTCGTAGGCGGCGTCGGCCACGCCGTTCGCATCCAGGTCCACCAGCATCACATCGTGGCTGCCGTCCCCGTCGGAGTCGACGTAGAGTCGTTCGCCGACGATCCGGCCGCCCCGGTCGGCGCCGACGATCTCGACGTCGGGGTCGCCGTCGTCGTCGAGGTCGACCCGGGTGACCTGCGCCGGCGGGGGTTGCGGAGTCCGCTCGGGGACGTCGCGCCGCGGCATTTGTTCGCCGACGAGGTCGGCTCGCGCGACGGGCCGGTCCCACAGACCGGCACCGGAGTCGCGGTAGAAGGCGTCGGGCGCGCCGTCGTCGTCGGTGTCGAGGGCGGCGACGTCGGCGACACCGTCGGCGTCGGTGTCCCACATCGCGTCATCGCGACGGCCGTCGCCGTCGAAGTCGAGCCCGATCGCGTCCAGGACATCGGACCGCGGATCCCCGAGCGCGAGGTCGGCGGTCCCGGACCAGCGCGTCGTCGGACCGTCGCCGGTCCCGAAGAAGTACTCGATCGCCGGGTCCATGAGGTCTTGGACGCAACGGGGCCCAATCCGGTTCCCATCGATCGGTTCCCATCGATCGGTTCCCAGCGCCCGGGTTCCCGCTGTGCGGTTCCCGATGGGTGTGGACACCTCGACCACCCGGTAGGTTGTGGCCCATGTACGTCAGCGATCTCGGCGAGCAGTGGCATGCGGCCCGGCTCGAACCAGCCCTGGCACACCTCGACTCTGCTTCGGCGGGCCGCTCGTCCTACGCACTGATCGGCGCGATGACCGCGCACCTCTGGCGGGAGACCGAACGCGGGTCGTATGTCGCCGCCGACGACCGCGCCGAGGAGATCGCGCGCGACACAAGGAATCTCGCTGCCCTGATCGGACACACCGGCGACGAGTTGGTCTTCCGTGAGAGCGCCCGCGCCGCTCTGCGCGCCCTCCTCACCAACTGGAGCCTTCCCGTCACATCGACCGTGTGGGTGGCGAAGAACGAATTCGGCCCCAACCTCGAGGAGTTCGAGCGCCGCGGGTACGCGGTACGGACCATGCCCGACGGGGACGTCTACGGTCACGTCGACACCGACGCGCTCGAGAACATGCTGCAGTTCGAGCAGCCCGACTTCATCCACGTCTGCCACATCGGCTCGATGTCCGGTGTGGTGCAGCCGGTCACGCGGATCGTCGAACTCGCGCACCGCGCCGGTGTGCCCGTCGTGGTGGACATGGCGCAGTCGGTCGGTCACGTCCCCACCGTCACCGGCGCCGACGTCGTCTACGGCACCAGCCGCAAGTGGCTCACCGGCCCGCGTGGCGTCGGGTTCGTCGCGGTGCGGCGAGACTCGTTGCGGCCGGTACGAATCGACGGTTCCGAGGCCTTTATCGCCGGTCGCCTCGGACTCGGTGTCGCGGTCCGCGAGTTGCTCGAGATAGGCCAGCAGCGCGTCTTCCGCGAACTCGCGAAGATCGGCCGGGTCACCCGCGAACGACTCCACGGCATCGCGAGCTGGGAGGTCCTCGAACCGATCGACGAGCCGTCGGCGATCATCACCCTCGCACCACCGCCCGGATGGCAGTTCGACGACGTCGCCGCGGCCCGCGACAAGCTGTTGTCACTCGGTGTCCTGGTCACCGCCGCGGACACCTGGCGCGCCCCGCTGGCGACCGAGCATCCGGTGCTCCGGATCAGCCCGCACCTCGACGTACGCCGGTCCGAACTCGACCGCGTCGCAGACGCCCTGCGCACCATGGGGTACTGACCAGGCCGCCTCACCCCAGGAGTTCGCCGACGATCGCCTCGATCTCCGGCCGTGCCGCGTCGGCGTCGACCTGCACGAGGCCGATCCGCGTGCGCCGGTGCAGGATGTCGTCGGCGTCGAGGGCACCCTCGTGCGTGATCGCGAACTCGATTTCGGCGCGGGTGACATCGATGCCGGGGACGATCGGATCCAGGGGACCGGGGAGAACGGCGGCGTCCACCACCGCCGGCGCCTCCCCGCCGAACCGCTGCACGAGCGAAGCCGGCAGCCCCTGCTCGCGCGGACTCCGCAGGGCTCCGACCAGTGGGGTCGTGGTCGTGACACAGTCCCCGGCGGTGAGGTCGGTGGTCGCGAGCGCGGCGTCGACGGCGTCCTGGGCCATGCGCCGGTAGGTGGTGAGCTTGCCGCCGAGGACGTTGACGAGACCATCGCCGCGGACGCCGACGTGGTGCTGCCGCGAGACGTCGGCGAGGGCCTCGGAGTCGCGGCCGCCGCCGCGGGTGTCGACCAACGGTCGCAGACCGGCGAACGTGCCGATGATGTCCGAGCGATCCAACGGCCGTGCGAGAGCGGGATTGACGGCGTCGAGCAGGAAGTCGATCTCGGACTCGTCCGGCATTGGGACGTCGGGGATCGGCCCCGGCGCCGCGACATCGGTGAGGCCGACGTAGACGCGCCCCAGCTGCGCGGGGATCACGAAAACGAACCGGGACACGGAGGTGCCGAGCGGGGTCATCAGCGCGGCGTCGGGGAATCCCAACCGCGCCGCGTCGACGACGAGATGCGTTCCCCGACTGGGATGTACGGCGAGCGCATCATCGATGCCGCCGGACCAGACGCCGGTGGCGTTGACGACCATCCGCGCACCGACGTCGAAGCTCTCACCGGTCAACTGATCGGTGAGGGTGGCCCCGCGGCCGTCCACGCGCTCGGCCCGCACCCGGGTGCAGACGGATGCGCCGTAGCCAGCCGCCGTACGTGCGAGGGCGACGACGAGCCGAGCGTCGTCGACGAGCTGACCGTCGGCGGTGGAGATACCGCCGCGCAGACCGTGGGGGGACACCGCCGGGAAGCGGGCGAGGGTCTCCAGCGCCGACACCCGGGTCGGCGGCGGCAACAGCGAGTCGGGGGTACCGGCGTTGCGTCGGAGCACATCTCCCGCGCGGAGGCCCAATCGGATGATCGAGGTCTGCCTGCCGCCACGGTCGGGGATGATCTGGCGGAGGGGAGCGATCAGATGCGGAGCGATGGCGGTCATCAGATGATGACGTTCGACGGCACTTTCGCGCGCGATCCGCAGATCACCCCTGGCCAGGTAACGGAGACCACCGTGGACGAGTTTGCTGCTCCAGCGCGAGGTTCCGGCCGCGAGGTCGTCCTTCTCGACGAGCGCGACGCGCAGGCCACGGGTCGCGGCGTCGAGCGCCACCCCGGCGCCGGTCACACCGCCGCCGATGACCAGCAGATCCAGGGGATCGCCGGACGTCAGACGGTCGAGCGCACGACGACGGGTGTCGGCGGACAGGGTCGCCATCAGACTCGCACCGCGCGACCGGCGCTCACGACGTCATCCGTCGATGCCCGCACCGGCCGGACGCAGATACCCGGCCAGCATCTCGTGCAACTCGGTGCTCCAGCCCTCGGCGATGATGTCGGAGACCAGCGCCCCGGACTGGAGGAACGACTGCGCGATCAGCAGCACCATCGCCGCCATCCGTTTGGCGTCACCCGCCCGGACGTGGCGCCGTTCCTGGGCCTGCGACAGCATGTCCGAGAGAATCGCGAGCGCCCCTTGCTGACTCGTACCGAGACGCTCGAAGACGTACGGCGCCATGAAGTCTCGCTGCTCGCGCCACAGCGAGGCGATCAGTTCGTCGTCGCGGAGCGCGCCGACGACCGCGACCACCCGATCGACGAGCGCATCCAGATCGGCGGGTTCGCCTCGTCCGCCGATGGCGTCCTCGACGACCCCCAGGACCTCGCGGGTCAACAGCCCGCGGATGATCTCGTTGATGTCGGGCCACCGGCGGTACACCGTCGGTCGGCTCACGCCTGCTTGTCGGGCCACCTCGGAAACAGTCACCTTGCGTCCGCCGCTACGCAGCAGACAGCTCCGTGCTGCATCCAGAACGAGATCCCCGATCTCCTCGTTACGGATTGCCATGATGTGTAACACTGTAACGGATCACTTGAACGGCGGGGGGCCGACTCATATGACTATCGAACACGCCACACTCGTGGCCAGTCCGTACGCACGGCACGGAACGGGCCTGCGCGTCGCCCACGACGCCGCAGAACTGCTGCGCGCCCGCGGCGTGGAGGTGGAGATCATCGTCGGCGAGGACATCGCCGACGCCGCCGATCTCGCCGGCAAGGCAGCCCGCGGGGACACCGACGTCCTCGTCGTCGTGGGGGGCGACGGCACGGTGCGTCTGACGGTGGAGGCCACGATCGGGTCGGGCAAGCCGCTGGCCGTCATCCCGGCCGGGAGCGGGAACGACTTCGCCCGCAACCTCGGCATCCCACTGGATCCGGCCGACGCCGTCGAGGTCATCCTGGCCGGCCACCGACGACCCATCGACCTCGGCCGGGTCAGCTTCCCGGACGGGCAGACCGCGCTGTTCAGCACGGTCGCCGCCACCGGGTTCGACGCCGCGGTCACCGCGCGGGCCATCGACATGCGCCGACCGCGCGGACAGTCCCGGTACACGATCGCGGCGCTGCTCGAACTACTCGCACTGCGGTCGCGTCACTACCAGGTCCGCGTCGACGACCAGGCCGTCGAATCCGACCTCATCTTCGCCGCGATCGGCAACACCACGTCGTACGGCGGTGGCATGAAAATCACGCCGCAGGCGTCGATCACCGACGGCCGGCTCGACGTGACCCTCGCGCTCACCCCACCGCGGCTGGCACGTTGGACGATTGCGCGTGTCTTCCCGAAGGTGTTCTCGGGCAAGCACATCGACAGCCCGAACGTCCGGACCATGCGCGGCGCAGAGGTCGAGCTGTACTGCGATCCGCCCGCCCTCGTGTCGGTCGACGGTGACCTCGTCGGCGAGCTGCCGGCGGTTTTCGAGGCGGTACCGCACGCGATCGAGGTGTTCGCGCCCGCGAGCTGAAACGCCCGGGGCGTCTCGCAGTCCTCACTGACCGCTGCGCGCCGCCCACCATTCGCGAAGGGCATCCTCGGCTTCGTCGCGGCTGAGCGGTCCACGGTCCAGGCGTAGCTCCTTCAGATGACGCCACGCCTGTCCGACGATCGGGCCGGGCGGCACGCCGAGGAGTTCCATGATCGCGTTGCCGTCGAGGTCGGGCCGGACCTTCTCGAGATCCTCCGCCGCCTGGAGGTCGGCGATCCGCTGCTCGAGACTGTCGTAGTTCTGCTGCAGCCGCCGGGCGCGCCGCTTGTTACGGGTGGTGCAGTCGGCGCGCACCAGCTTGTTCAGCTTGTCGAGCAGGGGACCGGCATCGGTGACGTAACGGCGGACGGCCGAGTCGGTCCACGCGCCGTCTCCGTAACCGTGGAAGCGCAGGTGCAGGAAGACCAGCTGCGCCACGTCGGACACCACCGCCTTCGGATACTTCAGCGCCCGCATCCGTTTGCGCACCATCTTCGCGCCCACGACCTCGTGATGATGGAAGCTGACGCCACCCCCCGGTTCGTGCCGGCGCGTCGCGGGTTTGCCGATGTCGTGCAACAGGGCCGCCCAGCGCAGCACCAGGTCCGGATCGCCGTCCTCGAGATCGATGGCCTGGCGGAGCACGGTCAGGGAGTGCTGGTAGACGTCCTTGTGCTGGTGGTGCTCGTCGATGGTGAGCTTCATGCCGGGCACCTCGGGCAGCACCCGGTCGGCCAGACCGGTCTCGACCATGGCGTCGATCGCCTCGATCGGGAACTCGCCGCAGATCAGTTTGTCCAGCTCGGTGCGGATGCGTTCGACGGTGATGCGTTCGATCTCACCGTTCATGTCGGTGATCGCCTGCCACACGCGCGGCGCGAGCCGGAATCCCAGCTGGGAGACGAACCGGACGGCGCGGAGCATCCGGAGCGGGTCGTCGCCGAAGGACTGTGCAGGCGTGGCGGGGGTGTCGATGACCCCGGCCAGCAGGGCGGTCATCCCGTCGAGCGGGTCCCGGAAGTCCTGGGCGCCCGCCGAGCCGATCCGGACCGCCATCGCGTTGACGGTGAAGTCCCGTCGGATCAGGTCGTCGTCGAGGGTCTTGCCGAACGTGACCTCGGGATTGCGGCTGACCTGGTCATACGAGTCCGCGCGAAACGTCGTGATCTCGATCAGGTGGTCGCCCTTGCGGACCCCGACCGTGCCGAACTCGATGCCGACGTCCCAGAACGCGTCGGCCCAGCCGCGGAGGAGCTGCGACACCGTCTCCGGGCGCGCATCGGTCGTGAAGTCGAGGTCGTTGCCCAGACGCCCGAGAACCGCGTCGCGCACCGAGCCGCCCACCAGGTACAGCTCGTGGCCGGCGGTCTCGAACAGCTTGCCGAGGGGCACGAGGACGTCGTCGAGGTCGCGCAGTGCGATCGCCGCGGCGGCGAGCAGACGGGTGCGCCGTTCCGGGTCCGCCGAGTGCACCTGGTCCGGCTGGGCTGCCCCATTCCGGAATGGCCCAGACGCCGCCGCACCGGACGGGGAAGTGTCGTTCACGGCTTGCCACCCTACCGTCGTGACCCGCGACGACGACGCCGCACAGCTCGTCGGCGACGACTCATACACCCCCGGCGCACTCGCGACACTGCGAATCCACAACCTACGCGCCCTCGGAGGCGTCCGGACAAACTGCAGGTGACCAGCCGCTAGCATCGTGGAGTGTCCACCGATTCCTCGACCAACCCTTCAGACGTCAGCGGCGTCTCGTCGGGTGCGCACGGTGAGGGTGGCGGACAAGGCGAGCAGAATGCCTCCGGCCAGGGGCGTCGTGCCCGGCGCGGCCGACGCCGCCGGGGCCGGCGCAAGTCCGAGAACCGAGGTGCGGCGCCCGCGCACACCCCGACGGCGCACAGTCCGCACGGGCACAAACAGAGCGGTCATGCCCAACCCAAGAACAAGCAGCCGACTCCCGGCCAGGCGGGCTCGCGGCCGGGCCACAAACCCGGCTCGCCCAACCCGGCCTCCGAACCGGCACCCAGCACTCATCACCCGACTCCCAATGACCTCGCCCGCGCCCGGGCCGCCGATCCCGCGTGCCCGGATCCGGTCGAGGCCGAGCCCGTCGACAAGCTCCCGGTCGATCCCGATCGTGCGCGACCCCGCGTCACCCCGCCGAAGCCGTCGGACATGGTCGCCGTCAGCGCCAAGCTGACCAAGACCGGTCTGACCCAGGCCGGCGGCAAGGCGTCGAAGGGTCGACGGCGCACGGCGCGGGCGGACCGTGCGTCCGAACGCCCGGCTGCCGAGCGCGTCCATCCCGACCGCGCGGGCAACGAGAAACTCCGCACCGTGCGCGAGACCTCGGCAGGGGGGCTCGTCATCTCCGACCTCGACCTCCCCGTCGACCAGTTGTCGGCCGCGCTCATCGGTCGCGTCGACCGTCGCGGACGCACCATGTGGTCGCTGCCCAAGGGACACATCGAAACCGGCGAGACCGCCGAGCAGACCGCCATCCGCGAGGTCGAGGAGGAGACCGGGATCCAGGGCACGGTGGTGGCCCCGCTCGGCAAGATCGACTACTGGTTCGTCAGCGAAGGTCGTCGGATCCACAAGACCGTGCATCATTACCTGCTGCGGTGCACGGGCGGCGAGCTGTCCGACGCCGACTACGAGGTGTCCGAGGTGGCCTGGGTGCCGTTACACGAGCTCCCGCGTCGGCTCACGTACTCTGACGAGCGGCGACTCGCCCGGATGGCCCGAGGTGTGATCGCCGAACTCGCCGCCGACCCCACCCGGCTGGCCCAGTCCGAGGCCGACAGCATCCGCACCGAACCCAACGCCTATGAGAAAGCCGCCGCCGCGCGCAACCAGCGCCGCAACGAGCCACCGCCCCCGGTTCGTCCGCGCCGGCGCCGGCGCCGTCCACGACGGCCCGCGGCCGGCGATGGCTGAGCCGCGCCCGTCCGCCGCCGAGCCCCGTTCGTCTCGTTCTCTCGCCTTCTCGCATGCGCTGCGGTCCGGCGCGCTCGCGACGCTGGCCTCGGCCGTGGTCCTGGCCGTTCTCGGTCTGACGGTCCTGTCCGGCGCGGTGGGACCGGCGTCGGCGGCGCCGGAGACGGCCACCAGCGATTCCGACGCCGGGTCCGGCGCGTCGGACCGGTCACCGAGCCGCTTCGCCCGCATCGTCATCGATTCGATGACCCCGAACATCGTGACCACGACCAGCCGGCCGGTGGTCACCGTCAGCGGACGCGTCGACAACGTCGGCGACCGGCCCATCACCGACCTGACCATCCGGCTCGAGCGCGGCGATCCGGTGGCGTCGGCCGCGGGCCTGCGCACCGACCTCGCCGACGACGATCCGGCCGTCGCCGTGGCCGGCCCCTTCGAGGCGCTGTCCGACTCGCTCGCCCCCGGCGAGAGCGTCGGCTTCCGCATGTCGATGGCACTCTCGGCCAACAACGGTCCCGACGGCCAGGGCCTGGCCATCTCCCAGCCCGGCGTGTACCCGATGCAGGTCAACGTCAACGGCACCCCGGAGTACGGCAACACCGCGCAGGTCGCGGGATCGCGGATGCTGCTGCCGGTGTTGTCCCTGCCACCCGACGACGCCCGGGCCGCCGGTTACGTCGACCCGTCCACCGAGTATTCCGACGCCGACCCGGTCGTCGGGCTCGGGCCGGACGGGTCGGTGTCGGCGAACCTGTCCAGTCCGGCACGCATGACGATGGTGTGGCCGTTGGCCGCGCCGCCGCAGCTCGCGCCGGGTGTGCTGGGCGGCAACACCGAACCGGTCCGGTTGATCAACGAGAACATGGCGCGGTCGCTCGCCGCCGGCGGCAGACTCGCCGAGCTACTCGCCGCACTGCAGCGGGTCGTCGGGGAACCTCCACCTGCACAATCTGATTCGGCGGCATCGGACACCCCGCCATCCGAGACACCGGAGAACCCGGAACCGAGCGCACTGCCCGGTTCGGAGAAGCTCGCCGACAGCATGTGCCTGGCGATCGACCCCGACCTCGTCGTCACGGTGCGCGCGATGTCGCTGGGGTACGAGGTGTCCGACAATCCCGCCGATCCGAGGTCGACGACCCGGCCCGGTAGCGGCGTAGACGCCGCCGGTCGCTGGCTCACCGGCCTGCGATGGATCGCGCAGCGGATGTGCGTGGTGGCCCTGCCGTACGCGCAGGCCGATCTGACCTCCCTGACCCGGATCGGCAACACCGGCCTCACCGAGGCCGCGCTGCGGTCACCGGCCGACATCATCGACACCGTGCTCGGCGTCCGGAGCGTGCGCGGTCTCTCGATCCCCGCCCTGGGGGCGATCGACGCCGACGGCGCCGCCGCCCTCACCGAGGCCGAGATGACCGCGACCGCGGTGTCGTCGAATTCCGTCGCGCCGGTCGGTCGCCGCGACGCCGCCGGCCGCTACCGGATCGGTGACCTCGCCGCCCAGACCTACGACGCACCTGTGACCGCCTCGTTCGCCGCGCTCGGTACGGCGCCGTCCACCCCCGCTCTGACGCCTCCGAGTCAGCGCGTCGACCTGTCCGACGAGTCCGAGGGAAGCAGGCGCCAGAGCGCGATCGGTGCCCTCGCCTATCCCGCGATCGCCGCGCCGGAACCCGGTCCGACCGCACCCGGGGCACGCCCGTCGCCCGACCCGGTCGTCGGCAGATCGGCGTTCCTGATGCCCCCGACGTACTGGTCGCCCACGTCCGCCGACGCCGAGGCCCTGTTCACCACCGCACGGCTGCTCCTCGAATCGGGTGCCGCGACACCGGCTCCGCTGTCGACGCTGGCCGCCGACCTCGGTTCCGCGCCCGAGCAGGCGCGGCTGATCGACCCGCCCGGGGTCGGTCCGGTGGGCGAGGTGGGCTCGGTGCTGACGAGCGACGCGACCGGATCGATACGACGCAATGTCGAGGACAGCTGGCAGTTCGAGGGCGCCCTGGTGCGCTCGGCGGATGTCGCCGCCACCCCCGAGCGGTACATGTCGCCGCTGCGCGAGGACCAGCTCCGGGCGATCCGCTCCCCGGATGCCCAGGGGTCGGCCGTCTACACCCACCTGCGGCGCGCGCAGACCGAACGCATCGACGCGGTCTCGTCGACCCTGTACCGGATGTCGCAGTCGGTCACCATCCTCGATCCCGGCGGTCGTTACACGCTGGCCTCCGAGCGGAGTCCGCTGCTGCTGGTCGTGAGCAACGATCTCGCGCTCCCGGTGCGTGCCCGGATCACCACGTCCGAGCCGGCGGGCATCGAGATCGGCGACCTCGGGGTGATCGAGATCCCGGCGCGCGGCACCCGGCAGATCCAGCTGCCCACCCAGGGCGACGCCTCCGAGGCGATCAGTGTGCAGATCCGGTTGTCGACGGTCACCGGCGTGCCGCTGGGCCAGCCGATCAGCCTGTCGGTGCACACCAACGCGTACGGCAAGCCGCTGTTCTACATCACGATCATCGCCGCGGCAGCGCTGGTCCTGCTCACCGCGCGTCGGTTGTGGCATCGTTTCCGCGGCCAGCCCGATCCCGCCGACGCCGACCGTCCCGAGCCCGACGAACTCGAGCGATTGCTTGCCGGAAGCGGATATCAGGAGCGACGCCGTACCCTGCAGAGCGAGGGTCGGACATACGGCGAGGAACCGGGCGATGACCCTCCATGACCGACATCACCACGACCCGAGGACGGCGGCAGAAGCGACGTGACCTGGAACGATGAGCCGCGTGTACCGCGGTCGGGGACACCCGGCCCGGTGCCGCCCCAGCGTCCCGAGCGCGCCGCACCCCGGCGGATTCCGCCGAACCGGGTTTCGGGTGGCCGGGTCCCTCCGACGCGGATCCCGCCCGGGTCCCCGGATCCGGGACCCACTGCGCCACGGCCTGGCGCACCAGGATCGCCCGACGCGCGTTCTGCGGCCCCACGACCCGCGCCGCCGCGGCCGGGCGGGCCGGCACCCTCGGCCCCGCGTCCGCCCGCGTCCCCTGCACCGACTCCACCGGCACCCACGCCGGTCCGGCCGGACGTGTCACCGGCCCAGAACAACACGCGGGTCATGACCGCATCCGACCCCCGCGGACCGTCGAACGGTCCGGTGGCCGCCGGCGCGGTGTCCGTCCAGAAGGCACCCGACGAGAAAGCGCCCGAGGGCAAAGCGCCCGACGGGAAAGCGTCGTCGACCGGTCTGGCGCGGGACTCGGACTCGAGCATCCTGCGCACCAGCGGGTCGATCGCGATCGCCACCCTGTTCAGTCGCATCACCGGCTTCTTGCGGACCGTGCTCATCCTCGCGATGCTCGGCCCTGCCATCGCCTCGGCGTTCCAGGCGGCCGACGTGTTGCCGAACATGATCGCCGAGGTCGTCCTCGGCGCCGTGCTGACGGCGATCGTGATCCCGCTGCTCGCCCGGGCCGAGGCCGAGGACGACGACGGCGGCGAGGGTTTCATCAACCGGATCTTCACCATCACCGTCGTCGTCCTCGGGACCGCGACGGTCGTGGCGGTGATCGCGGCACCGCTGCTCACCTATCTGAATCTGGGGGACGGGCAGGTCAATCGCGAGCTGTCGACCGCGCTCGCCTACCTGCTGTTGCCGGAGATCCTGTTCTACGGCCTGTCCGCGCTGTTCATCGCGATCCTCAACCTGCGCGGTTACTTCAAGCCGGGTGCGTGGGCGCCCGTCCTGAACAACGTCGTGCAGATCACCACTCTCGTGCTCTACGCGGTGGTGCCCGGCGAGATCACCCTCAACCCCGTCCGGATGTCCGATCCGCAGCTCCTGGTGCTCGGCATCGGTTGCACGACCGGTGTCGTGCTCCAGGCGCTGATACTGGTGCCGTTCCTCCGCAAGTCGGGGGTCCGGCTGCGCCTGCAGTGGGGCATCGACGCGCGCCTGCGCCAGTTCGGGAACATGGCCGTCGCGATCGTCGCCTACGTCGCGCTGCTCCAGGTCGGCTTGATCGTCACCTACCGGATCGCATCGTCGGCCGACGCGTCGGGCGTCAGCATCTACTTCACCCACTGGCAGTTGTTGCAGCTTCCGTACGGTGTGCTGGGCGTGACCATCCTGACCGCGATCATGCCGCGACTGTCGCGCAACGCCACCGCCGACGACACCAAGGCGGTCGTCGACGATCTGTCCCTGGCGACGCGACTGACGATGGTCGCCCTCGTCCCGGTCGTGTCGTTCATGACGTTCTTCGGACCGGCCATCGCCATCGCCGTGTTCAACTTCGGGAAGTTCGACGCCGCCTCCGCGTCGCAGCTGGGTTCGGTGCTGTCGTGGGGTGCGTTCACCCTCATCCCGTACTCGATGACCCTCGTCCAGCTGCGCGTGTTCTACGCCCGCGAGGACGCGTGGACCCCGACGTTCATCGCGCTGGGCATCACCGTGGTGAAGGTGGTGTCGTCGTACCTGGGGCCGGTGCTCTTCGACGATCCCGAACTCGTCGTGCGGTGGCTCGCGTTGTCCAACGGGTTGGGCTATCTGGTCGGTGCCGTCGTCGGTCACTTCCTGCTCCGCAGCCGTCTTCGCGGGGCCCGGCTCTCGGATGTGGCACGCACGTCCGTCGTGACCCTGGCCGTCTCGATCGGGGTCTCCGCCACCGTGTGGGCAGTCGCGAAACTCACCGGCCTCGACGACATGATCGGCTGGCTGGGCAAGGTGGGGTCGGTCCTCTACCTCGGGCTGACCGCCGCGGTGGTGCTCGCGGTGACCTACGCCGGTCTCGCCGCGGCCCGCGTACCGGATGTCGTCGCGATCGGGCTGGCCGTACGCCGTCTGCTCGGCCGGTTCATCCCGGCGCTCGCCCCGCCGCCGCAGCCCGAACGTGAACAGTCACCGGCGATCACAGTTCAGTTTCCGCGCGTCACAGGCGACGAATCGCTCCCGTACTCTGGTCAGGTACAGGTGCTGCGCCGCTTCGACAGAGGTACCGCGACGTGGCAGTCGTACTCCGTACACTCCGGTGGCGCGATCGGCGCGACCCGGGATGTGCGCCCCATCCCCGAACGCGCGCCGGTACCGCGTGACATCAGATACCGCAGGAGAGGAGTCCGTCGCGTGAGTGACAGTGAGGTCGACACCACTGCTGCCACCGGGCCGCCCGCCGCGCCCAGAGCCGGCGACGCACCCACTCCACCGACCCCGACTCCCGCCGCCGAGACCGGTGCGGCCGACAGCGCGGCGAGCCCACGCCGGCGCGGACCACGCCTCATCCCCGGTGCTGCGGTCGCCGGCGGCCGGTACCGACTGCTCGAGCAGCACGGCGGCACCCGCGGTCTGCAGTTCTGGCGGGCCCAGGACATCAACCTCGACCGTGAGGTCGCGCTGACCTTCGTCGACGCCGAGCAGCTCGCACCGCCGCCCGAGCGTGGTCAGGCCGCCAAGATGTCCGATCAGGGACCGCAGGCCGTGCTGTCGCGCACCCTGCGCCTGGGCCAGATCAACTCCGACGGGGTGGCACGGGTCCTCGACGTCGTCCGCGGATCGTCGGGCGGCATCGTCGTCGCCGAATGGGTGCCCGGATCGTCCCTGGCGGATGTCGCCGGGTCGGGACCGTCGCCGATCGGCGCCGCGCGGGCGGTGCGTTCGCTTGCCGCGGCCGCGGAGATCGCCCACCGCTCCGGTGGCGCGCTGTCCATCGACCATCCCGACCGCATCCGCATCAGCCACGACGGCAATGCCGTGCTGGCGTTCCCCGGCACCCTCGCCGGGGACGACAAGGCGTCCGATGTCCGCGGCCTCGGGGCCGTGCTGTACGCGCTCCTGCTCAACCGCTGGGCGCTCGATCCCGCGGACGGGTCCCGGCTGATCACCACCGCCGACTCCACCGAGCCCGTGGGTGGGATCCCCGTGGCCACGCCCGGTGAGGACGGACAACCGGTCGAGCCGCGGCTCAGCAAGCCCGACATCCCGTTCGAGATCTCGGCGGTCGCGGCGCGCGCGCTCGACGGTTCGCGCGGGATCCGTACCGCGGCGACGGTGCAGCACGTGCTCGATCAGGCCACGGTCGTCGACCTGAACACCGACATGTTGCCGGCCATCACCGACGCCCCGCCGCCGGTGAGCGTGGCGCCCCGACTGGGTGCCGGCGGCGACGAGAAGCCACCGCGCCGCAACCTGGCGTTGCTCATCGGCGCCGGACTCCTCGCGCTGTTCATCGTCATCGCGCTGATCGTGGGTGCCACCAACATCTTCGGCGGCAGCAGCGGCTCGAGCGACATCGACTCGATCCTCACCACGACCGAGCCCTCGCCTCCGCCCGGCGCCCAGCCGCCGCCGGCCCCGGCGGCCCCGCAACCCATTGCGCTGCAGTCGGTCTCGGTCGTCGACTTCTCCGCGCAGACACCGGACAACTCGGCGAACGTACGCCACGTGATCACCGGCGCCGCCCCGCCGTGGCAGACCGACAACTATCGCGGGCGTCCGGACTTCGGCGGGCTCAAGCCGGGGCTGGGCCTCATGTTCGACCTCGGAGCGGAACGCCCGGTGCGATCGGTCACCATCGAGAGTCCGACGCCCGGGATCAGCGTCGAGATCCGTACGTCGCCGTCGGCGCGTCCGGCGTTCGCCCGGACGACGACGGTGGCGTCGGGTCAGGTGGACCAGGCGTCCACCACGATTCCGATCGCCCAGCCGCCGACCACCCGCTACGTCATGGTCTGGCTCACGAACCTGCCGAGTTCGGGAAGCGGCTATCAGGCCGAGATCTCGCGCGTCACGATGGCCGGCTGACGCACCGGTCGAGCACCCGACCGCGCCCCGCGATTATCGGCGCGTGCAACTCGAGGTCCGAGTTACGACCAACGGGTATGAACGACGACGGCACTCGGGTACGAGCGGGGCATGACGCGGAACCATCGGCGCGGTCTCCTGTACCGCTGCCCTCGACACCAATGTCGAAATCCGCAGACATCGCGAGTGCGAAGAGCGCTCGACTGCCCGAACTCCGGCTCGAACACCTGGTCCGAGAGGCGACACGCCTGTTTCAGGAGTTCGGCTATCGCAACGTGAGCATGGAACAGATCGGGGCGACGGTCGGACTGACCGGGCCTGCGTTGTACCGACACTTTCCGTCCAAGCAGGACATCCTCGCGCAGGCGTTGACCGCGCAGGTGCGGACCGTCAGCCGGTTCATGGCCGATGCGCAGGAGCGCGGCGGCACTCCCGAGGAGCAAATCGTGTTGTTCTTCGACGCATTGGGTGACATGACCGCGCATCGAGATGTCTCCATCCTCTGGAACCGCGAACGATTGCACCTGGAGCGATCAGGCCTGTCCGAGTTGAATCGCTCCTTCGGGGGACTCGTGGACACGCTGGCGGCGAAGATCAGCGCCGCCCGACCCGCGGTCGACCCGGCGGGCGCGGAGCTACTCGCGACCGCTGTCCTCAGTGTGTACTCGAGCACTGCCCGGATGCGTGGCTCACTGTCGGCCAAGCGGCTCATGCAGGTCCAGCGAGCGCTCACGGACTCGATTCTCGACTGTGACCTGGCCACGGCTCCGGTTGTGGTGGGGACAGATGACGCACGATCACGTCGAAGTCCGATCGCCCGACGCGAACGAATCCTCGACGTCGCGACCGAGTTGTTCTTCGTACGCGGCTTCCGGAACGTTCGTATCGACGAGATCGCCGCCCACGCGGGCGTCTCGGTGGCGACCGTCTATCACGAGCACGCAGGGAAGACGGAGATCTTGTGGACGGTCATCCGTCGAGGCATCGAAGGCTTGTTGGGGACGTCGATCGCGGCACTCGACGGAGCCGCCGCCGGTGACACGCTCGACGTGCTCCTGCGCGTGTTCGTCGACTACTCGCTGGGCCCCAATGGGCGGGTGCTGGCCGTGGCAGTTCGGGACGCGGTGTATCTACCGGAAGCCGACCAGATCTCTCTCGGCCGCATCACCTCGGACTACTCCGCCGAGTGGACCACTGCCATCCGCGTGCGTACGCCCAGCCTGTCACAGGCCGATGCCAAGGCTCTGGAGCAGGCTCTGGCCGGGTTCGCCGGCCACGTGATCTCGTCCCCCGAGCTCCGCTCTCGGCCGGGAATCGACGGGCAAATGAGGAAACTGGCATACGCCATCCTGATACCGCGCGCTCGTATCTTCCGTGACGGTTCCCTCGGCCGACCCGCGGTACTCACGCGACAGCCTGACACGCGAGAAGGGTAGGACCGACACGGGGGCATCGGGCGCTTCGCCGTTCTCGGGGCGACGGTGGTGGCAGCAGGGCTCGGATGCCTGTTCGCGGCAGGCTCAGATGCACGAACCAGATTGAGTGAGTTGAGGTCTGGCTCATGAGCTTCGTGATCAGCCCGGCGGTGCTCGGCATCCAGACCGCGCTCATCTCACTCGTCACGACGATCGGCACGGTGACCGCATAGGGCGCCCGACCGACCTCGCCCTTGAGGCCGCTCCGTCAGACGCCTTCCGAGGATGCGCCAGTCGTCCCCGCCACCTGCTCTCCGACCAGGTCGCGTGGCGTCCATCCCGGCGGCCCGAAGACGTAGCCGAGGCGGGCGCGCCACGTCGACGCACCGCGCACATCCCGCGCGATCGCCGCATATTCGTGCGTCTGCAGTCGCAGGATGTTGTATGTGTCCACCGGTTTGGTCAGGCCGTAACGGGGCCGGCGGATCTCCGGTGCGAACGTGCCGAACATCCGGTCCCACAGGATGAAGACCCCGCCGTAGTTGCGGTCGAGGTACTCGGGGTCGCAGCCGTGGTGCACCCGATGATGCGACGGTGTGTTGAGCACGAATTCGACGGGTGCCCAAAGTTTTCCGATCCGTTCGGTGTGAATCCAGAACTGGTAGATGAGATTCAGCGAGTAGGCGGCGAACACCAGGGCGGGCGGGATGCCTAGGAGCGGTAGGGGGATCCACATCAGCACCGCGGCGCTGATGTTCCACTTCTGCCGCAGCGCCGTCGCGAAGTTGAAGTACTCGCTGGAGTGATGGGCCTGATGGGTCGCCCACACCAGGCGGACCCGATGCGAGACGCGATGACTCCAGTAGAAGAGGAAGTCCACGCCCAGGAAGGCGATCATCCACGTGTACCACTCGTCCGCGGGCAGCTGCCACGGGGCGACATAGGCGAACAGCACGCTGTACAGCAGGAGTCCGAGGAATTTCCAGAAGGCGCTGGTCGCGATCGACACCAGTCCCATCGAGACGCTCGAACGCGCGTCCCGCGAGTCGTAGGCGCCCGGCGGCGCTGTCTCGGTGTCATCGTGCTCGAGTTTGGCCGCGGCGAACCACTCGATGGCCAGCAGGGTGACGAAGAACGGGATCGCGAGCACGGTCGGCTCACGCATCGGCTCCGGCAAGAGCTCCAGCACAATTGTCCCCTCACAGCGATATCTGACACGACGCCATGTCACTTACTTCTGACAAGGTAACGTGTCAGAAGATCTGCTGTAAAGACCCGGGAGGGAGCTCGCGTGACAGCCGTGCCGGACCCGACCCCGTCGACGCCGACCCCGCCCGGACGACGCTATGGCGGAGCCGACCCGACGCAGCGGCGCGAACGCCGTCGCGCCGCCCTGATCGCGGCCGGGCTCGACGCCTTCGGAACCGACGGATACGCGAACGTGTCGGTGAAGGGGATCTGCGACCTCGCCGGACTGACGCAGCGATACTTCTACGAGTCCTTCACCGACCGCGCCGCCCTGCTCGTCGCCGTGTACGACGACTGCGTCGACTTCGTCCGGGCGGCGACCGTCGATGCCGCAGCGGAGATCGCCGGCGCCGCCCCCGGATCATCGGACTCGGCGGAAGGCGTTGCCGCCGAGCGTGTTCCGGATGTCACACGAGCGGCTCTCGGGGCGTTCATGTCCTGCCTCGCCGACGATCCCCGGCGCGCGCGTGTGATGCTCGTCGAAGTGGTGGGTGTGTCCCCGGAGATCGAGCGGGTCCGCATGCGCGCGATCCACGACTGGGCCGCGCTCATCCTGGCACTCGCTCGTGGCGCGCGACCGACGTCGGACCGCGAACGGCTGGCGTCGGTGGGCCTGGTCGGAGCAGTCACCCAGCTTCTCGTCGACTGGTACGTCGCCGGTGCGGGGGAGGCCGACGCGGAACGCTATGCGCTCGACGAGATCCTCGACGTTTGTGTGGAGCTCTTCGTCGCCGCCTATGGCCGGCTTCTGACCTGACCCCTTCGAAGCTGCTCCCATATCCGCAAGAACTACAGAACCGCTGCTGTGTGGGGTCAAAACGGTGCCCTCCCTCTGCTCCCTGATCCGAAAGAACGCCCTGCCCCCTGCTCTCTCAGCTGAGGAGCGCCCGGAGCTTGCGGAGGGCGCGTCACGGTCTTCGCAACCCGACTCACCAGGACCCTTCGTGACGGCCTCCGCAAGCTCCGGCCTCCTCAGGGAGCAGTGGTTGGGCTTGCTCGAACACAACGGGTTCCTTCGTAGTCCACGACGGCCGCCAGGCCGCAGATACTGAGGTGCGAGGAGCGCAAGCGACGAGCCACGAAGGGTTGATGCGCTCGCGGCTGTCGTTCGTTCGGATCGGGGAGCAAGGGCGTGCCGAAAACGCTCCTGAACCCCGCGGCCGGCGTGTAGGTTCTCCTGCAACTGCGCTGCAACCGTCGGACAAGGGTCCGGGAGGTGTCCGGTGAGCACTGCCGAAGAACGTGCGAGACAACTCGAACTCGTTGCGCGACTTAAGTCCTCGTATCCCGAGCTGCCGGATGCCCCGACGCCCGATCTCCTCGACCACGATCGATTCGTCGCCTACATGAAGCCGGTTCACGACGTCGGGGGTGAGCCCGACGCACCGATCACCTACGAGGGCAAGGCGTACGAAGAATGGGAGCACATGACCTATGTCATGTGTGAGGTGCTCGCCTGGCGCGGAATCTGGTTGTCCGAAGAGCGGCGTCGGATCGGCAACGTCGACGTCGGTCGCGCGGTCTACCTCGGAATCCCGTACTACGGACGCTGGTTGCTGGCGGTCGCCAGAATTCTCGTCGAGAAGCACCACATCGCGCTCGGCGAGCTCAGTGAACGCATGCTCGAGGTCCGGGAGCGATACGCGGGCGGCCTGGACGGCCGGCGTCTCGAGGCCCGCCCGCGCAGCGTCGGAGACGGATCCGACGTCCCGCGGAACACACACCACCGGCACGCCATCGGAATCGGCGACCCGCAGATCTACGCCGGGCGGGCGGGCGACGCCGCATTCGGCATCGGGGACCGGGTCCGGGTCCGCGAGCTGCCCGTCCTGTTGTACACCCGGACACCGGAATACGTCCGGGGCGCGGTCGGCGAGGTCGCGGCCGTCGCCTACGAGAGCCCAGCGCCCGAGGACGAGACCTGGGGTCTCTCTGACGCCCAACCGGAGTGGTTCTACGTGGTCCGGTTCACCATGGGCGACCTCTGGCACGGCTACACCGGGCCCGCCGACGACACCCTGCAGACCGAGATCCCCGAACGCTGGCTCGAATCCGCCGGCGGAGAGGACGACCGCTGATGAGCGACGATCACCACGACCACGACCACGACCACGACCGGACGGTCAAGCCGATGGTCGACGAGATCACCGACTTCGAGGTACTCGAGATCGCGCTGCGTGAGCTGTGCATCGAAAAGGGACTCTTCACCGCCGAGGAGCACCGCCGCTTCACCGAGTTCGCCGAACAGATCGGGCCGACGCCCGCGGCGACGCTCGTCGCCCGGGCCTGGCTCGACCCCGAGTTCGAGCGATTGGCACTCGACGATCCGATGGCCGCCAGCAAAGAGGTCGGCGTCGACTGGCTCGAACCGACCGGTTTCGGAACACCCAGCGATTTCACGGCTTTCGAGATCCTCGCCGACACCCCCACGATCCATCACGTGATCGTGTGTGCGCTGTGCTCGTGCTATCCGCGCCCGATCCTGGGGAACTCGCCCGAGTGGTACCGAACGCCGAACTACCGTCGCCGGATGGTGCGGTGGCCGCGACAGGTGCTGTCCGAGTTCGGACTCCAGCTCCCGGAGGGTGTCTCCGTACGCGTGCAGGACTCCAATCAGAAGCACCGCTTCATGGTGATGCCGCGGCGCCCGGCAGGCACCGACGGATGGACCGAGCAGCAGCTGTCGGAGATCATCACCCGCGACTGCCTCATCGGAGTCGCGCTCCCCAGACCGGGGGTCACCACCAACGTCGTCTCGGCCATCCGTCCGGCCGTCCACCCGGCGGGGGAGTAGCCGATGACCGAGGACGGACGCACCGGATCATCCCACGGACCACTCGAGGAGATCGTCGACCGGAACCAGGTGTGGCACCGAATGGCCGCGAAATACGGTGTGGAGAACCCTGTTCCACCGTGGAAGACGAGCCTCGACGGTCTCTGCGATGCGCTCGACCGGGTCGCCGACTCCACCGCGGTGAACGCGGGCGCCCCCGGCGTCGTCGAACGACGCGACGAGGAGGACCGGCTGTCGGCGACCATCTACGCCGACCTGCCCTACCCCGAGAACCAACTGGTCGCCCTGGCACACACTCTGCTCGACCGGGAGGTCATCGACGAGAGTGAGTTGCGGACGCGGATGGCTGCGGTGCGCGCCCGCCTGGAGTCCTGACCGGCCGGCCTGAGGACAGATCCGTCAACCGGCGACAGCTGTGCACAGCCGTCGCTCCAACGGATGACGCGGTGTCGGCTCCACTACTCTCAGCCCATGCCCGGGGGGAACGACGCGATCGACACGCGTAGCGACGAGCAGCTTCTGCACGCTCACCTCGCCGGCGACCCACACGCCTTCTCCGATCTCATCAGCCGCCATCTCGATTACCTGTGGTCGGTGGCGCTGCGGACCAGCCAGAATCCGGAGGATGCCGCAGACGCGTTGCAGGACGCCCTCTTCGCCGCGCATCGGACCGCACACGACTTCCGGTCCGATGCCAAGGTGACGAGTTGGCTGCACCGGATCGTCGTGAACGCCGGCCTCGATCGCATCCGACGGAACAAGGTCCGCAGAACCGTGCCGCTGCCGGAATGGGACGTGGTCTCCATCGCCGACACCACCGACGACATCGCCGCCGTCGACCTGTCGGTGTCGATCGGACGGGCGCTGCACGTCCTCCCCGAAGGGCAACGGGCGGCCATCGTCGCCGTCGACATCGAGGGTTACACGGTCGCCGAAGCGGCCGAGATCCTCGGTGTCGCCGAGGGCACGATCAAGAGTCGATGCGCTCGCGGCCGCCTCAAACTCGCCCAGGTCCTCGGACATCTGCGGAGCGGCTGACCCGCCATCACCCCGACTGGTCCATACCGTTCCCGACAGATCGCGGCCGGGGGGAACCGAACCGGGGCGGGCCGCGTCCAAGTATTCGACGGATCGCGACCAGGAGACCGCCTCCTCTGACCCGACTCCGCTCGTGAACCACGCCGAACCGAGCCGAACTCCACGAACGCCCGCCATCCCCCGGAATGGAAGACTGACACCATGACCCCTCGGGGACCCGTTGACCACGAGACCGGCGATCTACCGGACCCGCCGTATTCGGCGGAGATCCTCGCCGACCTGCACGCCGGTGCACTGCCCGACCGGACAGCCGCACACATCCGTTCCCGCATCGTCGATGACGTTGCCGCACAATCGATCCTGGCCGCGCTGGATCACACCTCCGACGATCTGCGCTCCGCCGGTCCGGCGCCCGCACCCGTTCCCGACCAGGTCCGCGCCGACGTCGCGACCACCCTCGCCGCGCTCGGCCGGGATCCCGCACCGGTCGACATCTCGGCCGCACGCCGCGGGCGTCGACCCGCCCGCTCCCGATCGCGCGACGACCGTCGAATGGCCGGCCGTCTGTTGCTGGCTGCCGCCGCAGTCGTCGTCGTCGCGGTCGGAACAGTCGGAATACTGCGGCTGGTCTCGGCGCCCGACGCGACCAATCCCGGGCAGACGCCGCGCGCTCAGTCGTCGTCGGTCCCGACCCCGGCGGGTCCCGCGGGCATCGCGACCGCACTCTCGGTCCTCGGGCGTACCGACGGAGCACCCTTTGGTTCCGTGGAGGCGCTCCGCCGCTGCACCGCCGCGCACCTGGTACCGGTCGAGGTCGTGATCGTCGGTTCCGGTCGAATCCTCGTCGACGGCACCGGGGCCGCCGCGATTCTCTTGTCGACGGGCGTGGCAGGACGTTTCGACGCGCTGATCGTCGGCCTCGACTGTGACCTGGGAAACCCGGCGCTGATCTCACGGGGCATCGTCGGCGGGTGACCGGCACGTCGCGAGGCCCAGGGTTGCGCCGACCGGCCGGGGCACGCGTCGCGTCCGCGGGAACATCTCCGCCTACCCTGGTGTTGAAGCAGCCGTGACCCGCCTGGACTGGGCGGGTCTCGCTAAACCCACAGCACGGAGGACAAGTGAGCCAGCCAGAGACCCAGCAGATCCACGAGTTGATCATCATCGGATCTGGTCCTGCCGGGTACACCGCAGCGATCTACGCCGCGCGCGCCGAGCTATCTCCGATCGTCTTCGAGGGCACCCAGTTCGGTGGCGCTCTGATGACGACCACCGAGGTGGAGAACTTCCCCGGTTTCCAGACCGGTATCCAGGGTCCGGCGTTGATGGACGAGATGCGTGAGCAGGCCATCCGCTTCGGAGCCGATCTGCGCATGGAGGACGTGGACACCGTTCGGCTGACCGGCCGGATCAAGGAGGTCGAGGTCGGCGGGGAGATCTACCGGGCCCGCGCCGTCATCCTCGCCATGGGCGCGGCGGCGCGCTATCTCGGCATCGAGGGGGAGCAGCAGCTCCTCGGCCGCGGTGTGTCCGCCTGTGCCACCTGTGACGGTTTCTTCTTCAAGGACCAGGACATCGCCGTCATCGGCGGCGGCGACTCCGCTATGGAGGAGGCCACGTTCCTGACCAAGTTCGCGCGAAGTGTCACGCTGGTCCACCGTCGTGACGAGTTCCGGGCGTCGAAGATCATGCTCGAGCGCGCACGTGCCAACGACAAGATCCGTTTCGTCACCAATGCCGCGGTGCAGTCCGTGGTCGGCGACGGTTCGGTGTCGGGTCTGAAGGTCGAGGACACGCGCACCGGCGAGGTCAGCACCCTCGATGTGACCGGCATGTTCGTCGCGATCGGCCACGACCCGCGCAGCGAGCTCGTCCGCGGACAGGTCGACCTGGATCCCGAGGGTTACGTCCTGGTCCAGGGACGTACGACCCTCACTTCGCTTCCCGGCGTGTTCGCCGCCGGGGACCTCGTGGACCACACCTACCGACAGGCCATCACCGCCGCGGGCAGTGGATGTTCGGCGGCCATCGACGCCGAGCGCTGGCTGGCCGAGCAGGGTGAGGCAGCCGACCTCAGCGTGGACGACGCCGAAGCGGCCTCCGTTTCCGAGATCGACGCTGTTCAGGCACCCGCCTGAACCGTCAACCACCTACCCCCTGGGCCACCCGGCCCGGTCCGACCAAGGAGATCAGATCATGGGTGCACACACCGTTGCCGTCACCGACACCACGTTCAAGGACGCCGTTCTCGGCGCCGACAAGCCGGTTCTGGTGGACTTCTGGGCCACCTGGTGCGGTCCCTGCCGCATGGTCGCTCCGGTTCTCGAGGAGATCGCTCGCGACCACGGCGACAAGCTGACGGTCGCCAAACTCGATGTCGACGAGAGCCCGTCGACCGCGCGTGACTTCCAGATCATGTCCATCCCGACCATGATCCTGTTCGACAAGGGTCAGCCGGTGAAGACGATCGTCGGCGCCAAGGGCAAGGCCGCCCTGCTTCGTGAGCTCGACTCGGTCGTCGGCCAGTCGGCCTGACGACCTGCGATTCTCCGCGCATCGACGCGACAGTCCGACGGGTGAACGACGTTTCCGTTCCACCCGCGGACTGTTTGCGTTGGTAGTGTCGGCCGTGGTCTCGACCGGAGACCCCTGCACGCCGGATCACACCGATTCGGCTCCGTGCAGTTTGGTGTAGTGAAGTCCAGCTGCGAGAATGCAGGCTGACGTTTCACCGGTGTACCGCTTGGCTACATCGGACATCGCGCAGAGCCGCACCTGCCGCGATTCGTACGAGGGGTGACCAGATGCCATTGTTCCGACTTGGTGATCACGGCTCGGCGGTGGCCGAGATCCGCGCCATCCTCGTCGGACGTGGTCTGTTGCCCGACGATGGATCCTCCAGCGCCACACACGGTGGTTCGGCGAACGGGTGGAATCCACCCGAAGCTGTCTTCGACGAGGCGTGTGACCGGGCCGTCCGTGCGTTTCAGCAGGAGCGCGGCCTGATCGTCGACGGTATCGTCGGTCCGGCGACCTACCGCGTCCTGCGCGAGGCGTCCTACCGTCTCGGCGCTCGAGTGCTCTCGTATCAGCTGTCGGCGCCCATGGTCGGCGACGATGTCGCCACCCTGCAGAGCCGGCTGCAGAACCTCGGCTACTTCACGTCGCTGGTCGACGGCGTCTTCGGCCTCACCACTCATAACGCAGTGTGCCTTTACCAGAGTGAATACGGTCTCGCTTCCGACGGCATCTGCGGTCCGGCCACCCTGCGTTCGCTGGAGCGCCTCGGCACGAGAGTGACCGGGGGTTCGCCGTACGCGATCCGCGAAGAAGAGCACGTCCGTCGTTCCGGACCGCAGTTGTCCGGGAAGCGGATCCTCATCGACCCCGGCTCCGGTGGACTCCATGCCCTGTCGACGGGTGAGGTCGCCGATCGCGAGTCGGAACTGCTGTGGGACCTCGGTGCTCGTCTCGAAGGCCGGATGGCGGCCGCCGGAATGCAGACGTTCCTGTCGCATGACGGTCGGGGACGTCCCGGGGACGACGAGCGCGCTCGCGTCGCGAATCTGATGGACGCCGACCTGATGATCTCGCTCCGCTGCGGCCATTACCGGAACGCGCGCGCCAATGGTGTCGCGTCGTTCTACTTCGGCAACAACGACTCGTACTCGACGATCGGGCGCAACCTCGCCGGCTTCATCCAGCGGGAGATCGCGGCACGCACGCCATTGTCGGACTGCCGGACCCACGAGCGCACATGGGACGTTCTCCGGCTCACCAAGATGCCCGTGGCCCTCATCGACGTCGGTTACATCACGAACCCGAACGACGCTGCAGTGCTTGCTGATTCGGATTGGCGCAACGTCATCGCCGACGCCATCGTGGTGGCGGTGAAGCGACTGTACCTGCTCGATCAGGACGATCGTCCTACGGGCACTTATACTTTCGCGGATCTGCTGGCCGCGGAGAACAGCTCCCGCTGATCCGCTGCGGCCCGGTTCCCACCGGGACCGCCGTCCGCTGCCGACCGGCCAGATCCATCTCGGCCATCACCACCAGTTTCTGCAGCGCACTCTCCACCTCGACCTTCCAGCCGAGCCCTTCGTCGAGCTCCAGTCGGAAACGCGGGAACCTCTGGTGCGACGACACGACGTCGAACCCGGAATCTTTCAGAAACGACGCGTCATTCATACAGTTCGTGCAGAGGTCGCCCTGGGGGTCGTCGAGGATCTCACGCGCGACTTCGACGATCGCCTCATCCGACCAGAGCTCGAGATCGTCGGCCACCCCGCCCGCGCTCCCGGCGAGCACAAAGGGATCCGCGCCGGACCCGTTCCGTACCAGACCGAACGATTCGACCGCCCGGACGCCTCGTCGGATCAGGTCGCCCAGCACCGCGTCCAGCAGGATGGTGGCGACTTCGTCGTGGCCGGGCTCGGTACGGATGCTGGTGAGCAGCACGGCGTCGTGGCTGACCGGCGACGTAGGGAAGTGCTGCGACCGCGGAACACGATTAGGCGGCGCGTAGAAGGCTGTACCGATGACAGTGTTCGTGCTCGATTCGATCGCGACCTGCCCGCACGCACCCCAATCGAGGAGAAGACCCGAGATCCACGCCTCCTTGTCGAACTCGCTCTCGTAGGGTTCGAGATCGCCGGGGCCCCGTGCCGTGCCGCGGCTTGTCTGCGCCACGGGCTCGACTTCCCAGAAGACGCAATTGCGGGTGTGGCGGGGGAGCGACGCGAAGGATCCCAGTTCCAACCGTGTGACGGACACACTCATGTCGGTGCGCCCCGGTCGAGAATTCCACGGATGCCGAATGTAGCAGCGCAACAACAGCTTTCGCTGTACAAGCGCCCGCTGGCTACGTCAATCGTCACTGTGACATTACTTCCGCGTCTAGGTGGTACCGGAAATCCCGCGTCGAAATTCACTTCTTCGGATCGATGAACTCGACAATGCGTTCCAGGTCGTCGACCGAGCCGAACTCCACCACGATCTTGCCTTTTCTTTTCCCTAGACTGACTGTAACCCTGGTGTCCAGACTGTCGGACAGTCTCTCCGCGAGATCCTGGAGGCCTGGCATCTGCATCGGACGGCGTTTCGGTGCCGACGGAGATTTCGCTTCCGGACCGTCGCCACGATTGGCGAGCGTGACAGCTTCTTCAGTCGCCCGCACCGACAACCCTTCGGCGACGATCCGCGCCGCGAGAGCTTCCTGAGCGTCGCTTCCGGTCTCGAGGGACAGGAGAGCGCGGGCATGGCCGGCCGACAGCACCCCCGCCGCGACCCGGCGTTGCACCGGAATCGGGAGTTTGAGCAACCGGATCATGTTGCTGATCAGCGGGCGAGAACGGCCGAGGCGAGAGGCGAGCTCCTCGTGCGTCACACCGAACTCCTCGAGCAGCTGCTGATAGGCCGCCGCTTCTTCGAGTGGGTTGAGCTGCGCACGGTGGATGTTCTCCAACAACGCATCGCGCAGCATGTCACCGTCAGGCGTCTCCCGCACGATCGCGGGGATGGCCTCGAGCCCTGCCTCCTGGCTTGCCCGCCACCGGCGCTCACCCATGACGATCTGATAGGCGATCCCATCCGCGGTGGGCTGCTTGAGTCGGCGCACCACGATGGGCTGCATCAGCCCGAACTCTCGAATCGAGTGCACGAGCTCCGCCATCGCCTCGTCATCGAAGACGGTTCTGGGCTGACTGGGATTCGGCTGGATCTCCTTCGGGGGCAACTCGCGGTACACCGCGCCCGCCTCTTCCGGGCTGAGAGGTTGCGTCCCGGTCGCCTGCGTAGCGGCAGTCGACGAGGTCTTGACGCCATCATCAGCTGTCGTCGGACCCTTGCCGATGACGACATCCGCTGCGGCGTTGCCGAGGCGCGGGGCGCCCGATTGGTCGTCGGCAGGCCCCGTCGGAATCAGCGCCGCGAGCCCTCGTCCGAGTCCACCCCGGCGCTGAGCGGCGTCTCGTTGACTCATTGGTGCTCCCTTTCGCGATGATGGTCGTGAGTCGGCGTGTCACGTGAACCGAGGCGATACCGGATCACGCCGGCGCCCCCTCGGCAGCCCGCAACGCCAGTTCGCGTGCGGCATCGAGGTAACTCATTGCGCCGCGAGAGCCGGGGTCATACTCGATGATCGTCATCCCGTAGCCGGGGGCCTCGGACACCTTGACGCTCCGCGGGATGATCGTGCTCAGCACCTTGTCGCCGAAGTGACGCCGCACTTCTTCGGCCACCTGGTCGGCCAGCTTCGTCCTGCCGTCGTACATCGTCAGCACGATCGTGGAGACGTGGAGCTCACGGTTGAGGTGCGCCTGTACGAGTTCGATATTGCGCAGCAGCTGTCCGACGCCCTCGAGTGCGTAATACTCGCACTGGATCGGGATGAGAACCTCACGGGCTGCCACCATCGCGTTGACGGTCAGCAGACCCAGTGATGGGGGACAGTCGATGAACACGTAGTCGATCTGGTACTTGGCAAGCACATCGTCGGCGAGCGCATTACGCAACCGATTCTCGCGGGCCACCAGCGACACGAGTTCGATCTCGGCGCCGGCCAGATCGAGAGTCGCAGGCACGCAGAACAGGCCGCGCTGGCTGGGCGACTCCTGGATCGCTTCCTCGAGGGTCACTTCACCGAGCAACAACTCGTACACCGATGCGATGTCCTCTGCGCGATGATCGATGCCGAGCGCGGTACTGGCGTTGCCCTGGGGGTCGAGATCGACAACCAGAACGCGAAGACCGCGCAGCGCGAGTCCCGCCGCAAGGTTGACGGTCGTCGTGGTCTTCCCGACGCCGCCCTTCTGATTGGCGACGGTCATGATCCGTGTATGCGGCGGTTTGGGTAGTTGCCCCGCACCCCCGGGAGTCAGTACCTGACTCGCGCGCTCGGCGGCCATGGCGATAGGGGTGTCGGCGAAGGGCTGGCCGTCAACTCCGGGGTGACCCCCTGCCGCAGTTTCACGTGAAACATTCGGGTCTTGATCGACCACGCGTGGACTCCTTTGACCGACCTCGTACGGACTCGCGTCCGTACCGCCGGCGGCTGTAGCTGCCGACCCTACGGTCGCGGAAGCGTCCATTGCAGCACCTTCGGGGGTGCCGACAGAACGCTTCCTATTCTGCGCCCTCCGCGGACTCCACACCAATCCGATCGCCTCCTCAGCGCCGTCCGGAACGGCCACCGCGCGACCGCTCGGTCTTCGTTCCCACGATCACGGTCGTCGGCGTCTCGAGAACGCGATCGCCACACGTGTGAACCGTCAGTTCTGTGATCCCAGAGCGCCCGACCACCGCCCGATCCCGTTCGATCTCTTCGGCGGCTGACGACCCCTTGATCGCGATCATCTGGCCTCCGGAACGGACCAGGGGAGCGGACCATTTCGCCAACCGTTCGAGCGGCGCGACGGCCCGCGACGTCACCACATCGGCGGGCTCGACGACGGCGCGTACCACCTTCTCTTCGGCTCGTCCACGGATCACGATCACGTTGTCCAACGAGAGCGCGGCAGCAGCACGGTCCAGGAAGGTGCTGCGTCGGAGTAGCGGTTCGATGAGCGTGATTGAGAGATCCGGCCGTGCGATGGCGAGGGGGATGCCGGGGAGGCCGGCACCGCTGCCGATGTCGATCACGCGCGATCCGTCGGAGATGAGCTCGCCGAGTACGCCGCAGTTGAGGATGTGACGATCCCACAGTCGCGGGACCTCTCGCGGACCCATGAGTCCGTGGTCGATCCCATCGGTGGCGAGGATGCGCCAGTAGTCCACCGCCAGCGCCACCCGCTCACCGAAGACATCAGTCGCGATGTCTGGCGGAACCGCCAACGCATCAAGATCGTGCTCGTGCCCGGGTTGTGCGTCAGACGGCACTTCGCCTCCGTTCGAGTGGGATACCTAGACAGTGTTTCACGTGAAACCCAACCCTCTGCCAGGTCGGTGCACATCGGGTCCTAACGCGATGTTTCACGTGAAACACATCGGTGTGATTCGAGGACAAACCGGCGGAACTGAGCGCAACGTCCCGTCGAACCCGCGATCGACATCTGCGCCGCTTACGCCCCCTCCCGCTCCCTGGTCCGAGAGATCCGCTAGATCTCTGGACCTGGGGCCAGAAGCACAAGCCGCCAGGCCCAACAAGCGACGAAGAAGCGCGGTCGAGATCGACGAGCCTCGATAGATTCGCGACGCATCTCGCCAGGACCCTTCGTGACGGCCTCCGCAAGCTCCGGCCTCCTCAGGGAGCGGTGGTTCCCTCGTAGCCCACGACGGCCGCCAGGCCGCAGATACCCGAGGAGCGAGCTCGGGAGCGATACCACCTGCTCCCTGAGGAGCGACCTTGCGAGCGTCACCACCCGCTCCCTGAGGAGCGACCTTGAGAGCGTCACGAAGGGTTCTGGGGAGTCGGGCTGCGAAGACCCTTCGTGACGGCCTCCGCAAGCTCCGGACGCTCCTCAGGGAGCAGGGGGGGGTGACGCGCCCTCCGCAAGCTCCGGACGCTCCTCAGGGAACAGGGGGCGACGCGCCCTCCGCAAGCTCCGGACGCTCCTCAGGAAAAAGGGGGCGACGCGCCCTCCGCAAGCTCCGGGCCCTCCTCAAGGAGCGCAGGTTTGCCGCGCCCTCCGCAAGCTCCGGACACTCCGTAGGGGCGGAACTAGACGCGCCCTCCGCAAGCTCCGGACGCCCTCAGGGAGCAGGTCGTTCATTCGGACCAGGGGAACACGGACTCGGATGTTCACGAGTGTTCTTCATGGTCCACAACAGTCGCCAGGCTGAGGATAGTGACGTGCGAGCCCTGCGCCACCCA